>JAFLDC010000011.1 GCA_017302775.1 Sphingomonadales bacterium | reverse complement strand
CGCGCATGGTGTAGCGGGACGATTGTCCTGCTGTCGCCGCGTCGCGTCGCCGCGCGCGCTGCAGCAGAGCGTATGGCCGATATGCTGGGTGAAACGCCCGGCGAAACTGTGGGTTACCTGACCCGGCTGGATAGCAAGCGCTCTGCGCGTACCCGGGTATTGGTGATGACCGAGGCAATCTTCGTGTCGACCATTCTGACTGACCCTGAATTGTCCGGTATTTCAGCAGTGCTGTTTGACGAGGCACACGAACGCCACCTTGACAGCGATCTTGGCCTGGCACTGGCCATTGAAAGTCGGGCAGTGCTGCGGCCTGATTTGCGGTTGGTTGTGATGAGCGCGACCATCGACGGTGGGCGCTTCGCCCGGTTGTTGGCGGACGCGCCCGTGATCGAAAGCGCAGGCAAAGCCCATCCGTTGTCAATCCGATGGCTGGGCGCGCGACCGGATCTGCGACTAGACGATGCGATGACCAGTGCCCTTTTGACCGCTTGGCGCGAACAAGCTGGCGACGTGCTCGCTTTCCTGCCGGGTGTCAGCGAAATCGAGCGGGTGCGCGAACGATTGAGCGCAAAACTCCCCGGCGCGCTCGTCCTGCCGTTGCACGGCCAGTGCGATCCACAGGCGCAGCGCGCCGCGATCCGACGCGACCCTCAAGGGCGGCGCCGGATCGTTCTTGCCACTGCCATTGCGGAAACTTCGCTTACGTTGGACGGGGTCTCTGTGGTGGTCGATGCTGGCCTGTCCCGCCGGCCAGAGTTCGACAAAGCTGCCGGCGTCACGCGGTTGGTGACGCATCGGGCATCGCAGGCTGCGGCGGCGCAGCGTGCCGGGCGGGCTGCGCGGCAAGGGCCTGGCGTGGCTTACCGTCTATGGGAGGAGGCTGCGCACCCGGGACGGGCGGCGTTCGATCCGCCCGAAATGCTGACCGCGGACCTGGCAGCCTTGCGGCTTAACCTTGCACAATGGGGTACGCTCGACCCTGCGGCAATGCCATGGCTTGATCCGCCGCCGCAGGCGGCGTTGGCGGCAGCGACGGATGCTTTGCAATCGCTTGCTGCACTTGATGCTGCGGGGCGCATTACGCAGCATGGGCGCGACATCGGCGCTCTGCCGATGGCACCGCAGATGGCGCATATGGTGCTTTATGCTGCGCAGCATGGCGCAGCGCACGATGCAGCATTGCTGGCGCTCTTGCTGCAGGAACGTGGGGTTGGCGGTCGCAGTGAGGATTTGGCGGAGCGGCTTGAGCGATGGCGTGCAGATCGTTCACCGCGCGCCGAAGCATCACGCAAGCTGGCGGCGGGCTGGGCGCAGCGGGCCGCTGCGTTGGTCAAGGCTGGACCGAATGATCCCCCGCCTTTGGGGGTGGTGCTTGCCGAGGCGTGGCCGAGTAACATTGCGCGGCGCCGCGACCAGACAGGAGAGCACTGGCTGACTGCCGGCGGGCGCGGGCTGCGCTTGGATCCCGCTTCATCCCTGGCCAGGGCCGAATGGCTGGCAGTTGGAGAAGCGCAGGGTGAAGCCAAGGGCGCGCGTATCACTGGGGCGATTCCACTTACCGAAGCTGACGTTTTGCGCCATCTGGCCCATCGGACTGAGCGTCGCACGGCGCTGCGGTGGATCGAAGGGGAGGGCCGGGTTGAAGCGCTGCTCGAAACAAGAATCGGCGCCATTACCATCGCTCGCGGCCCTGATCCTGCCCCCGATCCGGAAACAATCCGGCACTTTATGGTCAGTAAGCTTCAGACAGAAGGTCTCGGCGCGCTGCCACTGTCGAAAGCCAGCCAATCACTTCTGCGCCGCGCACGATACGCCGGCATTGCGGCGTTGTCCGATGCGGCTTTGCTTGCCGATGCTGATGAATGGCTGGGACCTATGCTGACCCGCAGGTTCACCTCACTCGATCCGGCGAAACTACACGATGCCCTGCGCGCCCGGCTGGACTATGCGGCGCAGCAGGCACTGGATCGTTTGGTTCCTGCGCAATTTACCAGTCCGGCAGGCACGAGCCACATTATCGATTACGACGATCCGGCTGGCCCGTCGGTCGAACTGCGGGTCCAGGCAGTGTTCGGCCTGAACCGTCATCCAGGCCTTGGACAGCCGGCGCAGCCCCTGTTGCTTAAACTGACCGATCCGGGCGGTAAACCGTTGCAGACTACTCGCGATCTGCCGTCCTTCTGGCGTGGTTCATGGCGCGATGTGGTGAAGGATATGAAGGGGCGTTATCCCAAGCACCGCTGGCCGGATGAACCGTGGACGGAGATCGCCAGTCTCAAGACCAAGAATGCATTCAATCGGTCTTGATTTCCGACGCGATTGGCCGCAATCGCCGTTCATGCCCGCACGTATTTTCCAACGCCCGAAGAACGCCATGCAATCCGGCAAGGCCCGGACCGATGAGTGGTTGCTCGAATTCGTCCCGGCCGAGGCCAAGACCCCGGATCCCGTCATGGGCTGGGCTGGATCGGGCGATACGCAAAGCCAGGTAACGCTGAAATTCAGGACTCAGGCGGAAGCGCAGGCCTATGCCGACAAGTACGGCATTGCGGCCGCGGTGCACCTTACCCCGCCGCGACGCATGAAGATCCAAGCTTACGCCGATAACTTTCGCTGACGGAGGGGGCGGGAAGGAAGCAGGCCTCACCCGACACCCGGGTCGCGCTGTAAGGTGCAGGCAAGGCCCGCTTCCCGGTTTCCCTGCAGGGGAACCCGTTTCGACTGCCCCCATTCGAACAGTCTTGGTGCTGAATAGCCGTGTGTTCCCACTTGGACTTGCGCAAACGCGACAGCACCGCCATATGCGCCGCCGGGAGTCGGTCGGACGTTTGCGCTCGCCAACCTGGTCAGGTCCGGAAGGAAGCAGCCACAACGGGTTGCGGCGGGTCGGCCGGCTCCTTTTCCTCTTCGACAAATTTGTGCTGAGCGCCTAGGCTGTTGGACGATGGACGATTCCCCGGAAACCACTGGCAACGACGGCGAAAGCAGCGCCCCCACTGCGGCTGAGCTTGAGGCAGCGGGGCAGGAATCGATGTTTGGCGCGCCAGACCCAGTTGCTGTGGCGTCGGTGCCGGCACCAGTCGCGACCACTGTTTCCGCTCAGCCTTACAGGGTGCTGGCCCGTAAATACCGTTCACAAACCTTTGCTGAGCTGATTGGTCAGGATGCGATGGTCCAGACGCTGGCCAACGCGATCCGGCGTGATCGACTGGCGCATGCGTTTTTGATGACGGGTATTCGCGGGGTCGGGAAGACTTCGACCGCCAGATTGATCGCCAAGGCGCTCAACTGCATTGGTCCGGATGGGCAGGGCGGTCCGACGATCGACCCGTGCGGTCAATGCGAGCCCTGCGTGGCCATCGCCGAGGGGCGCCACATCGATGTCATCGAGATGGATGCTGCCAGCCACACCGGCGTCGATGACGTGCGCGAGATCATCGAGGCCGTGCGCTACGCTGCGGTCTCGGCGCGTTATAAGATCTATATCATCGACGAAGTTCACATGCTCAGCCGCAATGCATTCAACGCGTTGCTTAAGACGCTGGAAGAGCCGCCCGCTCATGTGAAGTTTCTGTTCGCGACAACCGAGGTGGAAAAGCTGCCGGTTACCGTGTTGTCGCGATGTCAGCGGTTTGATCTCAAGCGGATTCCTGCCCCCTTACTGGCGGATCATTTCGGCGGAATCTGCGTCAAGGAGGGCATCGAGGCGGAGCCGGAGGCGTTGGCGATGATCGCCGCCGCGGCCGAAGGTTCAGCGCGTGACGGACTTTCGATTCTGGACCAGGCAATCGCTCATGCTGATCTTGGCGGAGATAGCCGCGTTACCGCCGATCAGGTTCGCGACATGCTGGGCCTTGCCGACAAGAGCGCTCAGCGCGACCTGTTTGCCGCGCTGCTTGGGGGCGATGGGGCGGGGTTGCTAGGATTGATCGACCGGCAGTTCGCCTATGGCGTGGAGCCACTGGCGCTGCTGCGCGCGGCGATGGATCTGACCCATCGTATCACCGTGGCCCAGTTAGGCGGAACCGCTGATGCCGTTTCCGCCGAAGAGGGTGCGGTGATCGAAGACTGGGCGGGACGCCTGTCAGCCGGCCAACTGCATCGCCTATGGCAATTGCTGCTGAAGGGGCATGACGAGGTTCGTAGTGCGCCAGATCCGTTGGCTGCCGCTCGGATGGCCCTGCTGCGGGTAATGTACGCAGCCGATATGCCTGATCCTGGAACTATGGCTAAAAAGCTGGATGAGATTGCTGCACGCGGTCCGCCAGTGGCAGAGCGGATTGACGGTTCTGCCAGACCAGCATCCCCTGCCGGACCGCAAGCGGTCGACTGGCCCGCCCTGATTGAGCGGGTTGAGCAGTCTGGTCAGTTTCGTTTGGCGCAGCTGATGCATGACTGGGTGCGGGTGATCGCGCTGACCCAGGGTGAGCTGCTCTACGCGCTGGTTCCGGGCTATCCCGGCGATGCCACCGCCGAATTGCGCGATGCCCTGCTGCGGGCCACAGGGGAACGTTGGTCAGTGACGCGGGGCGAGGGCGATGCCGCGCCCAGCCTGAAGGAAGCCAAAGAGGCTCAGAAACTAGCGGCCCGCGCGGCGGTATTGGCCGACCCGTTGGTCGAAGCTGCCTTTGCCGCATTTCCAAACGCTGAATTGCTGGATGAAAGCCCGGATGCCCGCGTGGCGGCAATGGGTTCCAAGTGGAGAAATTGAACGTGAAGTCGATGGAAGAAATGCTCAAGGCCGCGCAGCAGGCTGCGGAAACCATCCAGAAGCAGATGGGTGAGATGCAGGGTAAGCTGGACGCGATGGAGGTTGAAGGCGTGGCGGGCGGCGGCCTCGTTAAAATTCGCGCCTCGGCCAAGGGCCGGATCATCGGCGTCGCCATTGATGACAGCTTGATGCAGCCGAGCGAAAAAGGCATCCTTGAAGACCTGATTGCCGCCGCCTTCAACGACGCGCGCGGCAAGGCCGATCAGATCAGCGGCGAAGAAATGGCGAGAATGCAAAGCGGCATGGGGTTGCCGCCTGGGTTTAAACTACCGGGGATGTAAACGAGATGCGCTATTCATCGTTTTGGAAATATGCTGGTTTGGTAACCGTGCTGGCCGCAAGTGCCGCGCAAGCCGCGCTGCCGCCCAAATATCAACGCCAACGCGAGCTTGAGGCGATCATCACTGACCGCGGCGTCATTTCGGCATTTCCGGATGGGGAATTGATCCAGCAGATACGGTGGGTCGCCATCGATCTCTACCGCGTGCGATCCCTGCGCTGCACGGTAGACGTACGGATAGTGGACGACCCGAGCGCGCCTGCCATGCCGGGACCGCGGAAATTCTTGGTCAAGCCCGACAAAGCGGTTTGTGAACGGGTGCGGATCTAACGCGCCCGCTCGATCACAACGCCGCCTTTGATCACCCCATCGACGTCTTCCAGTTCGCGGACATTGGCCAGCGGATCTCCGTCCACGGCGATGAGATCGGCGTAGCGTCCCACCGCGATCTGACCGACGTCCTTTTCCCAGCCAAGGGCTTGGGCCGCGTTTAGCGTGGCGGCGCGGATCGCGTCGATCGGCAGCATCCCGTATGTGACCATGGTGTTGAACTGCCGGCCGACCAGCGCGTGGGGCATCACGCCCGCATCGCTGCCGAACACCATCCGCACTCCGGCCTTGAAAGCCTTGCGGAAATTATCCCGCTGAAGCTGGCCGATTTCCCGATCCTTGCGCAAATTGTCTTCCAGCACCCCGTTTTTTCTGCCTTCAGCCTGGGTGTAATCGGTATTGTAGATATCCATCGAAAACCACACCGGGCGCGGCCTTGCAGCGGCGAGCCTGATGCCTTCGTCATCCACCAGGCTGGCGTGCTCGATCGTATCGATGCCGCTCTTGATCGCGGCTTTGATGCCCGCCGCGCCATGGGCGTGGGCGGCCACCCGCAGGCCCCACATATGGGCTTCATCCGCAATCGCGGTCAGCTCTGGCTCGCTCAATTGCTGCTGGCCCGGTTCAGTATTGTGAGAGAATACGCCGCCAGTGGCACAGACCTTGATGACCATTGCACCATATTTGCGTTGGCGGCGTACCTGGTATTTCAGCTCCTCTGGCGTATCGCCCACACCTTCGACCTTGCCGGGCTTTTCCATGCTGGGGGGCAGTCCCGTCTGATCGCAATGGCCGCCGGTGCTGCCCAGGGCATAGCCTGCCGCGACAATCCGGGGGCCGATGACATAGCCCTGACCGACCGCCTGCATGAGGCCGACGTCGTTGCGGTTGCTGGCGCCGACATTCCGGACGGTAGTGAAACCCGCATCCAGCATGGCCCGGCCGTTGCTGACTGCCGTCATCGCAAAGAAGCTGTCGGTATATTCCAGACCGCGCCAACCGCCGATGTCCGCCGGGCTGTCAAGATGAACATGCATGTCGATCAGGCCTGGCAACAGAGTCTTACCGCTCATATCGATATGTTTGACCTCGGCGCTCCATTTTACCGTCCGGGCATCGGCGATTCCTGTTATCCGACCGTCGGCACCGACGAAGATGGCGGGATGTTCGACATATTTCCCCGTTGCCACATCAAGATAGCGCGCAGCCGTGATTACGGTTTGCCGAGGTGGCGCAACAGCATCGGCACTGTCCGACCAGGCCGGAACGCTCAACGCGAAGGCGCAGGCCATCGCCGCGATCGTGGTTTTGCGCATCGATTCGAATCCCTGTTTGGCGTTTGCAGTGTAATTCTGCGTTGGGACAGGTGGCTTGGCAACCGTTGCGCCATCCACAGCCCAGAATGGTTGCAGGCATTGCACCGGGGCCGAGGCACCCCCATATCCGGCTGCAAACGCGGGATTCACCCGTGGGGCCCCATAAACTGGGCCGATTGGACGGATTTATGACGAAACTTCTTCCCTTGCTGCCGCTGCGCGACATCGTCGTGTTTCCCGGAATGGTCGTCCCGCTGTTTGTTGGGCGCGACAAGTCTGTTGCCGCTTTAGAGGCGGCGATGGCCAGCGATGGCGACAAGGACATCTTTCTTCTCGCCCAGCTCGACCCCGGTTGCGACGATCCGGTTGAGGATGACCTTTACGACATCGGCACCATTGCCACCGTGCTGCAGTTGCTCAAGTTGCCGGACGGCACGGTGAGGGTACTGGTAGAGGCCAAGCAGCGGGCAGCTCTGGAAGGTCTGCGGGTCGATCAATCCGGTGCTGCCGAAATGGTCGTTGCCCGCTTGTCGGTTGTCGATCAGGTGAGCGTGTCAGGCAACGAAGTTGCCGCGATGATGCGCTCGGTGGTGGAGACGTTCGGCGAATATGCCAAGCTCAACAAGAAGCTCCCCACCGAAGCCGGCGAGAACTTGGGCGAAATCGTCGATGCATCGCAGCTCGCCGATGCGGTCGCCGCGCATATTCAGGCAAAGGTATCGGACAAGCAAGCCATGCTGTCTGAAGCAGATCCGCTCAAGCGGCTGGAAATGGCCTACTCATTCATGGAAGGCGAACTGGGCGTATTGCAGGTTGAGCGCCGCATTCGCGGCCGTGTGAAGCGGCAAATGGAAAAGACCCAGCGCGAATATTATCTTAATGAGCAGCTCAAGGCGATCCAGTCCGAATTGGGGGGTGGTGACGACGGCGAAGCGAACGAAATCGCCGAATTGCAGGAGAAGATCGACAAGCTGAAGCTGTCGAAGGAGGCCCGCACCAAAGCCAATACCGAACTCAAAAAGCTCAAGACGATGCAGCCTATGAGTGCGGAAGCGACTGTAATACGCAATTACCTCGACGTGCTGCTCGGCCTGCCGTGGGGCAAGAAGAGCAAGCTCAAGAAGGATATCGGTGCAGCGCAGACGGTGCTTGATGCCGACCACTATGCGCTCGACAAAGTCAAGGACCGGATTGTCGAGTACCTGGCGGTGCAGGCACGGACCAATAAGCTGAAGGGGCCGATCCTGTGCCTGGTGGGGCCGCCGGGTGTTGGCAAGACCTCGCTGGGTAAGTCCATCGCCAAGGCGACCGGACGCGAATTCATCCGGCAATCGCTGGGCGGCGTGCGTGACGAGGCCGAAATTCGCGGTCATCGGCGGACTTACATCGGCTCCCTTCCCGGCAAGATCGTATCCAACCTCAAGAAGGCGGGGGCGAGCAATCCGCTGTTCCTGCTCGACGAGATCGACAAGCTTGGGCAGGACTTCCGGGGTGATCCGGCTTCAGCGCTGCTGGAAGTGCTGGATCCGGAGCAGAATTCGAAGTTTCAGGACCACTACCTCGAGCTGGACTATGATCTCTCCGATGTCATGTTCGTGTGCACGGCCAACAGTTTGAACCTGCCTCAACCACTGCTGGACCGGATGGAGATCATCAGGCTGGAAGGCTATACCGAAGACGAAAAAGTTGAAATTGCGACCCGCCATCTGATTGAAAAGCAAGTCGAAGCCCATGGGCTCAAGCGCGGTGAATTCACGCTGGAGCCTGCCGCACTGCGTGATCTGATCCGGTATTATACCCGTGAAGCTGGAGTGCGCACGCTCGAACGTGAAATCGCGAAGCTGGCGCGAAAGAGTCTCCGTCAGATTCTGGAAGGCAAGACCACGACAGTGACGGTTACGCCCGAAAACCTTGGTGATTTCGCAGGGGTGCGCAAGTTCCGTTACGGCGTGGCGGAAGAAGACCATCAGGTTGGCGCTGTCACCGGGCTGGCGTGGACCGAGGTCGGCGGGGAACTGCTCACTATCGAAAGCGTCACCGTGCCTGGTAAGGGCGGGGTCAAGACGACCGGCAAGCTTGGCGAAGTGATGAACGAGAGTGTCCAGGCGGCATACAGCTTCGTCAAGGCACGCGCTCCGGCCTATGGGATCAAGCCAAGTCTGATCGCGCGCAAGGATATCCATATCCACTTGCCAGAAGGTGCGGTGCCCAAAGACGGTCCGTCAGCCGGGATTGGCATGGTCACGTCGATCGTCTCAACCCTGACCGGTGTGCCGGTGCGCAAGGACGTTGCGATGACCGGTGAAGTGACGTTGCGAGGGCGCGTTCTGGCGATCGGCGGTTTGAAGGAAAAGCTGTTGGCAGCGCTGCGCGGCGGAATTAAGCTGGTCTTGATACCAGAAGAAAACGTCAAGGACTTGGCTGAGATCCCCGATAACGTGAAGGCTGGGCTGGAAATCATCCCGGTCGCGCATGTTGACGAAGTTCTAGCCCGCGCGCTGGTTGAACCGCTGGTTGCGATCGAGTGGACCGAGGCGGATGATCTGGCGAGCCAGCCGGGCGCCGCAAGCCCTGGCGGAGCGACCCCGACGGCTCATTAAGTCGGTCTCGGCTTTGCCATGTCATGACGTAAAACCTCATGCTGCGGTGCGGCATCGGAGCATGAGGTCATCTTGCGGCACTCGATTCGTCGAAAACGGCGGAGAATCGTGGATAATCTAGCCTTTCCGTAGCGGTTTGGCTTTGACAGGTCGGGCAAAAGTCGCTCAATTCCGGCCATCTCTGAGGCGAATCACAGATAGTTATTCAACACACGAAAGGTAGGGGGTTCCCGACATGAACAAGAACGATCTCATCAGCGCGGTTGCCGACGCCAGCGGTCTGACCAAGAGCGACGCCACCAAGGCTGTCGAAGGCGTTTTCGATGCCATTTCCGGCGCACTCAAGAAGGGCGATGAAGTTCGCCTCGTGGGCTTTGGCACTTTCTCGGTTGCCAAGCGCAAGGCTTCTACCGGCCGTAACCCGCGTACCGGCGAACCGATGTCGATCAAGGCATCTTCGCAGCCGAAGTTCAAGGCCGGCAAGGGCCTGAAGGACGCCGTCAACTAAGACGGGCCTTTTAATCCGGTCAGGTCCGCAACGCCTCGCGGCCGGATCACAGAAATCACCGCGCTTGCCGCAGGGCAGGCGCGGTTTTCTGTATTTGGCGACCGCAATGCGGACGGGTTCAGCTCTTGGCTTGGGTAGGCTTGCTGCCAAAAGAGATCAGCTTGGAAAATATCCACGAAAGCGCCATCGCGGTAATAACCGCAGCCGTGGCTACGGCAGTGGTTCGGCCCAGCAACTCCGACATCCACACCAGTACCGTAAGATGGACACAATATAGCGGCAGTGAAAAATTGCCGAGCCATTCCATTGCCGTTCGCCAGGCTTGCGGCGGCTGGGCCATTGCGATCAGCCAGGTCATGACGGGCAGGAAAAGGATCACGAACCCCAGGTCGCCTGTGACTTTGCCGAGTGGCAGCGCAGGTACCAGCATGATCCCGCCGACCGGCAATGCGAGCGCGAGCCACCAAGGCAGACTGGGTGTCCGCAAGCCCTCACGATACCTGCGTCCAATCCACACCCCTAGAATATAGGGAAAGCCGACGCGGGGAAGAGCCATCCACCAGGTTTTCCATGTGGGGGCGTCGACGCCCATCGTATCGGCCCCGTGAATCCGTACGGTGTAAACAAGCCAGATCGCCATGGCCAATGCCAGGACCAGCAGCGCACGGGTGGGTACGCGCTTCAGCACCAGGGCATGCAGAAAATTGGCCAGCAGCTCGTAAAAAAGGGTCCATTGCGGCCCATTGAAACGGTAGAATGGCCCTGTGCCAACTAGGCTGGGGATCATGGCCAGGTCCAACGCCACCCATATTATAAGAGTCAGCGGATCGGCCATACCGATCACCACAGCCCGGACCAGTGCCACCCCGATGCCCACTGCCACCAGCGGAAACAACCGCTTGTAACGGGCCCAGGTAAATTCGACCGCGCCGATTCCCGTATTCAGCTTCTTTTCGGTCGAAACTGCCAGTACAAAACCGGACAGCAGAAAGAAGAGATCGACGAACAGATAACCGCGCTGGAACGGGCCGCCGATCCGGTAAACGATGTCCAGATGATAGAACACGATCATGAAGGCGGCGATGCCGCGCAGACAGTCCAACTGAAACATGCGGATATGCTGTGCCGGTGATGCCGCAGGCTGGCTCATGCCCTTTATCCCCCTTGCCGTTGCCGCAGTTACACCAGCCTCACGCCGAAAGATCAACCTGACTGCAAGGTTGCAGACTGGACGCGGCGATTGGCGCTGCCTATATGCCAGCGGTCATGAACCGTCTGTTCCTTGCCATTCTGGCCCTGTTCGCGGGGATCGCCACGCAGGTCGCCCCTGCGGCAGCGCGGGTGCACGGCGATACCGAGATTGGCGCCGTCGTCGATCAATCTTCGGAAAGCAGGGCTATTGCCTCCGCTCAAACCATTGCCGCTCCGGTTGCGCAAGGGATGGTGCCGCAGGAAATTTGCGAGGCGGGTCCGTGTTTGTCTCGCGTTGGGCCGCCCGTTCGAACTGTCTTGCTCGGGCCGGACCGCGCTCACGAATAGCTAAGGTCAAGGATCCGCGACGCCGCGGATCGTGTCGGCGCGCTTCTGCGCGGCGCAAACCGTTTGCTATATCCCTTCTCAAGTCAGGAAATTCACCATGTTCGGCTCCATCGCCAAGGCCGTCTTCGGCTCATCCAACGATCGTTACGTCAAGTCGCTCGACAAGATCGTCAAACAGATTGCGGCGTTCGAGCCGGATTTGCAGGGGTTGAGCGACGAAGAACTGCAAGCCCAGACCGTCAAGTTTCGCCGTATGCTGGACGAGGGACGGACACTGGATGATCTGCTGCCCGAAGCCTTTGCAACTGTTCGCGAAGCCTCGCGCCGTGTACTCGGCATGCGCCACTTCGACGTGCAGATGATCGGTGGGATCGTGCTGCATCGCGGTGAGATTGCCGAAATGCGTACCGGCGAAGGCAAGACCCTTGTGGCGACCCTGGCGGTCTACCTCAACGCGCTTGAAGGCAAGGGTGTACACGTTGTTACGGTCAACGATTATCTGGCGCGCCGCGACGCAGAGTGGATGGGGCAGATTTACACCTTCCTGGGTCTGACAGTTGGCGTCATTGTTCCGAACCTGTCTGAACCAGAACGCCGTCAGGCCTATGAAAGCGATATTACCTACGCCACCAATAACGAACTCGGGTTCGATTACCTGCGCGATAACATGAAGCATGAGCGCAGCCAGATGGTGCACCGCGCTTTCAACTACGCCATCGTTGATGAAGTCGATTCGATCCTGATCGATGAAGCGCGCACGCCCCTCATCATTTCAGGACCGACTGATGACAAGAGCGAGCTCTATGTCCGTGTCGATGCCATTGTGAAGCAGCTGGCCCCGGAAGATTACGAAGCCGACGAGAAGACCAAGAACATCACCCTGACCGAAGATGGGGTCGAAAAGGCCGAGCGGATGCTGGAAGAGGCCGGCCTGCTTGAAGGGTCGAACCTTTACGATATCGAGAACACCCAGGTGGTTCACCACCTTGATCAAAGCCTCAAGGCGGTGGTGATGTTCAAACGCGACATCGATTACATCGTCAAGGATGACAAGGTTGTGATCATTGACGAATTCACCGGTCGCATGATGGACGGGCGTCGCTGGTCGAACGGGCTGCACCAGGCGGTGGAGGCAAAGGAAGGGGTTCATATCGAGCCGGAAAACCAGACGATGGCCTCGATCACCTTCCAGAACTATTTCCGGATGTACCCGAAGCTTTCCGGGATGACCGGCACCGCCGCGACCGAGGCGGCTGAGTTCTTCGACATCTACAAGATGAACGTCGTGACCATTCCGACTAACGTGCCGGTGCAGCGCGTCGACGATGAGGACGAGTTCTACAAGAATACCACGGACAAGTTCCAGGCCATCGCCAAGCTGATCGCCGAGAAGAGCAAATCGGGGCAACCGGTGCTGGTCGGGACGGTTTCAATCGAGAAATCGGAATTGCTGTCGAATTATCTCAATCAGGAAGGCGTCAAGCATGCCGTGCTGAACGCCCGCTTCCACGAGATGGAAGCGCACATCGTCGCGCAGGCCGGTCGGCTGGGTGCCGTCACCATCGCCACCAACATGGCTGGTCGCGGGACGGACATCAAGCTGGGTGGCAATCTGGAGTTCCGGATCGAGGATGAGCTCAAGGACGTTCCGGAAGGTCCGGAGCGGGCGAAAGCGATCGAAACCTTTGCCGCCGAAATCGAAGCGGAAAAGCAGCAGGTTCTCGCTGCTGGCGGTCTGTGCGTGATCGGGACGGAGCGGCACGAAAGCCGCCGGATCGACAATCAGTTGCGCGGTCGTTCAGGCCGTCAGGGCGATCCGGGCATGAGCAAGTTCTACCTGTGCCTTGAAGATGATCTGTTGCGCATTTTCGGCCCGGACACGCTGTTCTCCAAGATGATGAATTCGAACCTTGCCGATGGTGAGGCGATTGGTTCCCGCTGGCTGTCCAAGGCGATTGAGACGGCGCAGAAAAAGGTTGAGGCGCGCAACTACGATATCCGCAAGCAGGTTGTGGAATACGATGATGTGATGAACGACCAGCGCAAGGTGATCTACGAACAGCGCGCCGACATCATGGATTCCGAAACCGTCGATGACGTGGTCGAGGATATGCGCCACGACACCGTCAACACACTGGTAGGCACTGCCTGCCCGCCGGGGTCTTATCCCGAGCAGTGGGATATCGAAGGGCTTAAGCTGCGCACCGCCGAGATCCTGGGCATGGAGCCGCCGTTCGATGAATGGCTGGCCGAGGATGGTATCGAGCCTGAGGACATTGAACAGCATCTCTCCGATGCCGCCGATGCCAAGATGGCAGCCAAGGTGGGCGAGGACACCGCAATCTGGCGCCAGGTTGAAAAGCAAATTCTTCTGGAACGGCTTGACCACTACTGGAAAGAGCATCTGGCCACGCTTGATGCGCTGCGCCAGGTTGTATTCCTGCGTGCCTATGCTCAGAAACAGCCTATCAACGAATACAAGCAGGAGGCCTTTGGCCTATTCGAACGCATGCTGGGCGCCATCCGCGAAGACGTGACCCGCATTCTCATGAACAGTGAGCTGCGGATGCCGGATCCGGTTGATCTGCCGGATTTGCCTGACTTTCTGACCAGCCACATTGATCCGTTTACCGGCGAAAATGATGGCGAGCCGCGCATTCCGGGGGCAGCTGCCATGATGGGCGCACTGGGGGCCGGGGCCGTTGGTGCCGCGGCGGGATTAGGCGCTCCGCCGGTCGCAGGTGATGATCCCTATGCCGGAATGGGGTTGTCACGCAACGCCCTGTGCCCATGCGGTTCCGGCCAGAAATACAAGCACTGCCATGGCGCAGCGGGCTGAATAAGGACGCCTTCCTGGAGGGGCGCGAATGGACTGGTTGACCCCGGCATTTTTCGGAACCGCGTTGCTATATGCCTCGGTCGGTTTCGGCGGAGGGTCAACCTACAACGCGCTGCTTAGCCTGGCGGGGTTTGACTATCGCCTGCTGCCGATCGTCAGCCTGTGCTGCAATATATTGGTGGTGAGCGGTTCGACCCTGCGCTTCGCCCGCGCCGGGGTCATTCCCTGGCGCGGGGCGCTGAGCTTGTCGTTGGTAGCCGCCCCGCTTGCTTTTCTGGGTGGGCTGACACCCATCAATGAGGCAACCTTCCTGTTGCTGCTGGGTCTGGTTCTGATCGCAGCAGGGCTCATGTTGTTTGTTCCTCGTGCACAAGGTCAGGAAATGCGGCCGACCGCCACAGCGCGCCATGTGCGGTTTATTGTGGCGCCCATGGGCTACCTGGCCGGCCTTGTCGGGATCGGCGGCGGGATATTCCTGGCGCCCCTGTTGCATTTGACCCGGTGGGCCGACGCGCGGCAGATCGCTTCGACAACCAGCCTGTTCATCCTGGTCAATTCCATCACCGGATTGGCAGGGCAGCTGATCAAACATGGTGCGGACCGATTTGCCGAGGCGTTAATTCCGGCCTTGCCGTTACTGATAATGGTGGTGATCGGTGGCCAGCTCGGCAGTCTGCTGGCCCTGCGTTGGCTGCCCGAACGGGTCATCCGCTGGTTGACTGCGGGGCTTACGATCTGGGCGGGGGGCCGGCTGCTGGTCGGTTAGAGAAAGTTGTTCGGCCAGATCATTGTGCGCCACATATGCGATGATGCGCTGTCATCATGGCCGAGCCCCTCGTCGGGCTGCTTCCAGTTGCGGCCAATAACATCAGCGAATATCTCCGGATCGACCGGATCGGTGTCCTCGAAAAAGTAGATGTCGTTGATCGTCACGATCCGGCTGGTCATGTACCATCGGTGATCGCGTGCGAGTGCTGCATCGCGGCGAATGTAGTCGGGAAGCTCTTGGCGATAGCCTTCGCCAAAGAACCAGTCATAGTTCGTGGGGTAGGCATAGCCCACGCTTTCGTCCGGAAAATAGCGCAAGGCTTGGTGATACTTGATCGCCCAGGCCACTTCCTCGCTGACATAAGGCGCAACGATCTGTGCGCTCCAGTACCCGTGATCCGGCCGTACCAGGCAGCCGTTCGATATGTCGTGAAGCAGGCAGGCCATTATCACCGGGTCGCTATGCCCGTCATCCATCGCGCGCTTGGCACTGGCCAGCAGGTGGCGGACGGTGAAATCGTTGAACCGCAGCTTGAAGAAATCCAGCAGGGTGGGCCGGGAAGGCATGCGGGGCAGGGCGGGATTATCGCCCATCATCATCACCGCATTGCCATTCAGCCGGGCGAGCATGTCCGGTTCGGGATCAGGCTGGCCCGTTCCGATCCAGCCGATCGGAGAATTGAGAATCAATCGGTCACGCCCGTCCTGCGGCAAGGGTGCATGGTCAACGGGGGTGGCAGGGTGGACGCACATGACGCCCTAGTGGCACCATGTTATCGGCGATGGAAGGATTGAAATGGCTCCCCGAGTTGGATTCGAACCAACGACCAAGTGATTAACAGTCACCTACTCTACCGCTGAGCTATCGGGGAGCAACCCTTGCGGGCAGGAATGCGCCTATAGCAGCGCCGAAATGTTTGGCAAGCGGGTCTGCGGCAAAAAATCAAACCTGGAACTGTTCTGCGAAAATCCGCTCTTCCAGGGTTTTGCCGGGATCGAACAGCAGGGTCAGCCTGCGGTCGCGTGCGACCTTGACCTGAACTTCCACGATATCCCGCAATTCCTTTTGATCGGCGACGACCGCGACGGGGCGCTTGTCGGGATCCAGCACGCGAAAGGTAATTTCATAGTGATCGGGCAGAATAGCGCCGCGCCAGCGCCGGGGGCGGAATGGGCTGATCGGAGTCAGTGCCACGAGAGCCGAGGTCAGCGGCAGGATTGGGCCATTGGCCGAAAGGTTGTATGCGGTTGACCCGGCTGGGGTGGCAACCAGCACGCCATCACAATAGAGTTCGGCCATGCGAACTTTGCCGTTTACCGCCACTTCCAGCCGTGCCGTCTGGCGGGTTTCGCGCAGCAGGGACACTTCATTGATGGCAAGCCTGGTTTCTTGGCGTCCGCTCCCCAGCGTCGCAGTCATCTCCAGGGGCGTAATGGTCAATTGCTTGGCGCGGGCGATCCGTTCCGCCAGCGGGCGGCTGGATTTGGGCTTGTTCATCAAGAAACCGACCGTACCAAGGTTCAGGCCATACGCCGGGATGACGTGAGCGGTATCCAACATCTCGTGCAGGGCATGGAGCATCTGGCCATCCCCGCCCAACACCACTGCGACATCTGCTTCGGGCAGCGGAACAAACGCCTGGTCCGCACGCAGAGCCTCTGCAGCCTCCTGGGCACGGGGGGTATCGGATACCAGCAGGGCCAGGGCGGGTAGATTGCGCATCGAGGCGGTGCATATGGGGAATTGGAACACTTTGGTAGGGGGCTTGTGCTATCGCGGCGGCGATGGAAGCCGCGACCACCGACAGCTTTTCCTTGTGCAGCGATGCCTTGACCGGATTGCCGGGGCGCGACTCGGCCCGGGCGCGTCTGGCTGAATGGCTGGATCTGGGCAAACCGGTCCACGCCCTGCTCATTGGGCTACGCCGGTTCGACGCCCTCAATCTTGCCTATGGATCGGGTGCCGGCGATGTGGCGCTGGCAGAGGTTGCGAACCGGATACGGCAGTTTGCGCACAGCGAACTGGGTGGAGCATGGATCGCGGCACGAGGGGGCGGCGGACAGTTTTTGCTGATGAGCACCGAGCCTTGCAGCCGTGAACGCTGGCAATTGGTTGGTGCGCAAGTGCTGAACGCGCTGGCGGGACCAATAGCAACAGGCGGGCATACATTGCGGCTTTCACCGCGCGGCGCGTTACTGCGGTCGCTGGGAGGGGAGGAGGCGGATTCGCTGCTGGATCGCCTTAGCCAAACCCTTGCGACCGTGATGAATTCGCCTGCCCGCCGGCTCGGCTGGGCGGATGGGGAAGTAATCCGCGCCGGTCGCAGCGCAGCCCAGCTTGAGGCCGATCTTCTGCAGGCGCTGGATCGCAACGAAATCGAGGTTGTTTATCAGCCGCAGTGGTCCTGCGGCGATGACCGCCTGATCGGCGGTGAGGCGCTGGCGAGGTGGAACCATCCCAAACTTGGCAGGATCGGAGCCGGTGCCTTGTTCGCCATTGCAGAGCGGGCTGACCATGTCGTTCCGTTGTCGCGATTGATCGCCGCGACGGCACTGGCAGGTGCGCGCGACTGGCCAAGGGATCTGCGGCTCTCGCTTAACGTTACGCCGAACGATCTGGCGCAGGACGGCTTCGCGCAGGAATTTGCTGGGCTGGTTGCACAGAGCGGCTATCGGCCCGAACGGCTGACCCTGGAGGTGACAGAGCAGGTCTTGCTGGCCGACGTCGCACAGGCGGCATCTGCGCTGGAAAGCCTGGCCGGACAGGGGATGCGCGTTGCGCTTGACGATTTCGGGGCCGGGTTTTGTAATTTCCGTTATCTCAAGTTGTTGCCGCTCCACTACCTCAAGCTTGACCGGTCGATGATCGAAGGTGCGGGAAATTCGCGTGATCTTGCCGTGCTGCGCGCGATCATTGCCATGGCGGGGGCGCTTGATCTGGCGGTCATCGCCGAAGGTGTGGAAAGCGAGGCGCAACGCGAACTTGCCGCTGCCGAAGGCTGCGAAAGCTATCAGGGATTTTTGCGAGCGGAGCCCATGGGTGCCGCCGATTTCATCGCTTTGGCCGAGTCCTTCGCCAGGTCGTGAAAGGATGCTCACTACGTCGCCTTGCGGGCGATCGCGCTTAGCCCCTTGGTCAATTGGAACAGGCCATTAAGCCGTGCCTCTGGGCTGGCCCAGCTGCGCACTACCACGATCTTGGAGTCCGGCCGCAATTTGATCGTTCCTTCAAGCCGTTGAGCATAAGACAACAAGCCGATGGGGTCGGGAAACTGATCGTTGTGAAAACTGACAAGGCTGCCTTTGGCTCCGACGTCGATTTTGGAAATGTTGGCCTCGATGGCCTGACGCTTGATCTGGATCAGCTTGATCAGGTTAGCGGTTGGCTGTGGCAGCGGGCCGAACCGGTCAATCATTTCCGCGGACAGGGCCTCAATCTCTCTCTGGTCCTCGGCATCGTTGAGGCGGCGGTATAGCGCCATGCGCACCGTCAAATCAGGGACGTAGTTTTCCGGGATCATGATCGGCGCATCGACCGTAATCTGCGGCGACAGCGCATGACGTTCTTTGGCCAGTCCCATGTCGCCAGCCTTTGCCGCCAGGATCGCATCCTCCAGCATCGACTGGTAGAGTTCGAAACCGACTTCCCGAATGTGCCCTGATTGCTCGTCACCCAGCAGGTTGCCCGCGCCGCGAATATCGAGATCGTGGCTGGCAAGCTGAAATCCTGCACCCAGCGAATCAAGATCGCCGAGCACCTTGAGCCGCTTTTCGGCGACTTCAGACAGCTGCGTATTGGCCGGAGTGGTGAGATAGGCATAGGCCCGCAGTTTCGACCGACCGACCCGACCGCGCAGCTGATAAAGCTGAGCCAGGCCAAATCGGTCGGCGCGGTGGATGATGATCGTGTTGGCGCTGGGAATATCGAGCCCGCTT
>JAFLDC010000109.1 GCA_017302775.1 Sphingomonadales bacterium | reverse complement strand
ATGGAGCGCCACGGGGTCAAGGTCGATCGCGACCGGCTGTCGGGCCTGTCCGCGACCTTCGCGGAAGAAATCGCCAAGCTGGAAACCGCCATCCATCAGGCCGCCGGCCAGCCCTTCACGATCGGCAGCCCAAAACAGCTGGGCGAGATCCTGTTTGACAAGCTGGGCTACAAGGGCGGCAAGAAGGGCAAGACCGGGCAGTATTCAACCGACCTTTCGGTGCTGGAGCGGCTGGCCGGCGAAGGCGCCGAAGTGGCCACACAGGTGCTGGAATGGCGGCAGCTGAGCAAGCTGCGCTCTACCTATACCGAAGCCTTGCAGGCAGCGATCAACCCGGTGACCGGGCGAGTCCATACCAGCTATAGCCTGGTCGGCGCGCAGACCGGCCGGCTATCGTCAACCGATCCGAACCTGATGAATATCCCGATCCGGACCGAGCTGGGCCGGCAGATCCGCGATGCCTTCGTTGCTGAACCGGGCCACGTGCTGCTGGCGGCGGACTACAGCCAGATCGAACTGCGCCTGGCCGCCCACATGGCGGATGTGCCCTCGCTCAAAGAAGCCTTCGCCAGTGGGGAAGACATCCACGCCCGCACTGCGATGGAAATGTTCGGAGAGGTCAACCGCGATACCCGCGGACGGGCCAAGACGATCAACTTCGCGATCCTCTATGGCATTTCGCGCTGGGGTCTTGGTGGGCGGCTTGGGGTTTCCTCGGACGAAGCCCAGGCCATGATCGACCGCTATTTCGAACGGTTCCCCGGCATCCGCAACTATATCCATTCGACGCTCGAAGCGGTGCGCGCGCAAGGGTATTCGGAAACGCTGTTCGCCCGCAAGACCTGGTTCCCCCGGATCAATTCCCAGAACCCCAACGAGCGCGCCGGCAGCGAACGCGCGGCAATCAACGCGCCGATCCAGGGCACCGCCGCCGATATCATCAAGCGGGCCATGGTGCGGATGATGCCGGCTCTGGAGCAAGCCGGGCTGGGCCATGTGCGGATGTTGCTGCAGGTGCATGATGAACTGGTCTTCGAACTGCCCGAAGGCGATGTTGGCGCAGCCAGCGAAGTTATCCGCGCGGTAATGGCCGGGGCAGCGGAACCGGCGGTGCGGCTGAGCGTTCCGCTTGGCGTTGAAATCGGCTCCGGCCCGTCGTGGGGTGCGGCGCATTGACCCCGGAACCTGTGCTGATGACCGTTACTGCTGCCCTGCCCTCAACCGCGACCGTACTGGACTGGTCGGAAGCGCTGACCCGTGCCGCCATTCATGGCGGGGTTGCGATCGCGATTGCTTTTGCAGTTCATTTCGTCCTGTTCCTGGCGCTGGGGCGCGCCGCGCGGCTGTCTGCTTCGAGTACCGACGATGTCATATTCACCCGGATCAAGCGGCCGCTGTTGTTTTCCCTGATCGCGGTGGCGATTTCGCTCGCCGCCGAAGGAAACACGCTGATCGCGCAGTTCTGGACAATGGCCGGGCGTTTTATCGAGCCGGCGCTGTTCGGCTGGGTGCTTTATGCCTTGGTCAAGGCTTTCGCCCAGGCCATGCAGCAAAGAACCGAAGCATCCGACGATGTGATGGCCGCGCGCAGCCGCAGCACGCGGATCGCGATCTTTTCGCGCATGGCAGGCTATGTGATCGTGTTCGTCACGGTCGCGCTGGTATTGTTCGGCATTCCGGCGGTACGCAGTGTCGGCACCACCCTGCTCGCCTCCGCCGGGATCGCGACGCTGGCGGTGGGCGCGGCAGCGCAGCCCGCGCTCAAGTCGCTGATCGCGGGTATCCAGATTGCTCTCAACGAACCGATCCGGATTGGCGATTTTGTAGTAATCGACAATGAAAGTGGCCGGATCGAGGATATCCGCCTCAGCTACGTCGTGATTCGCACCGGCGATGAACGGCGGGTGATCGTGCCGACCGCCAAGTTCATCGACGGATCGTTCCAGAACTGGACCCGCGCGGGCGGCGGCATCACCGGATCGGTGGTCTTGCCGATCAAACCCGGCAGCGCGATTGCGCCGATCCGTGCGGCCTACAACGATTTGCTGGCAGCCCATCCCGACTGGGACCAGCGCACCGGTTCGTTGCAGGTATCGGAAGTCAACGTCGGGTCGATCGAGCTCAAACTGGTGATGAGCGCGACTGGCCCGACCGCCCTGTCGCGGCTGCGCCCGGCGATCCGCGAAGCCATGCTGGAATGGCTGCGCGAGAACGTGCCGGAGGCGCTGTGCGACGAAGGCTGAGGCTTCCCTCAGCCGTGCTTCTTGTCCCGCGTTGAACTGACCATGCCCGGCGCCAGGAACCCGATCGGGGTCGGGTTAATCGCCGCCGCACGCTTTTTCAGCTCGCCCTTCATCTTCATGTATTCGGCTTCCATCTCGGGCGTCACCGTCGCGCGCGAATCCTCCAGCGCGGCCCTGAAGTCCTCGTCCGTGACCGACTTTACCTTGGCCCCGCGCGCGCGGATGGCGTTCATCCCCGCGCGCCGGGTCAGGTCTTCCAGATCGGCGCCGGTGAACCGTTCTGCCTGGGCAGCAATCGCCCGCAGATCGACATCTTTGCCCAGCGGCATGTGCTTGGTGTGGATCTTCAGGATGTGTTCGCGGCCGGCCGCATCGGGCGTACCGACATAGACCAGTTCGTCCAGCCGGCCCGGACGCAGCAGCGCCGGATCGACCAGCCCCGGCCGATTGGTGGCGCCAATCACCACCACCGACGACAGCTCTTCCATCCCGTCCATTTCAGCCAGCATGGTATTGACCACCCGCGCCGTTACCTGCGGTTCATTGGCACCGGAACCACGCGCCGGAACCAGGCTGTCGATCTCATCGATGAACACCACGCAGGGGGCAACCTGGCGGGCACGGGCAAACAGGCGGCTGATCTGCTGTTCGCTTTCGCCATACCATTTGGACAACAGGTCGCTGCTCTTGATCGAGATAAAGTTGGCCTCGCTCTCGCGTGCCACCGCCTTGGCCAGCAGGGTCTTGCCGGTGCCGGGCGGGCCATAGAGCAGGAAGCCCTGAGCCGGCCGAATTCCCAGCCGCCGAAAGGCCTCGGGATTCTTGAGCGGAAGCTCGATCCCTTCCTTGAGCTTGTCCTGCGCCTCGTCCGCGCCGCCGATGTCGGCCCAGCCGATGTTGGGCACCTCGACCATCACCTCCCGCATGGCCGAGGGCTGGACCCGCTTGAGCGCGGACAGAAAGTCCTCTCGGGTGACGGTCAGGTTTTCCAGCACTTCGGGCGGAATGGTCTGCGCGGCGAGATCGAGCTGCGGCATGATCCGCCGCACGGCGTCCATCGCCGCTTCGCGCGCAAGGGCCCCGATATCGGCGCCCACGAAACCGTGCGTGGTCCGCGCCAGTTCATCCAGATTGACGCCATCGGCCAGCGGCATGCCTCTGGTATGGATACCCAGGATTTCGCGGCGGCCCTTCTCGTCCGGCACGCCGACCACGATTTCGCGGTCAAACCGACCGGGGCGACGCAGGGCCTCGTCGATCGCATCGGGGCGATTGGTGGCGGCAATGACAACGATGTTGGTGCTGGAACCCAGCCCGTCCATCAGCGTCAACAGCTGGGCAACCAGCCGCTTTTCCGCCTCGCCCGGTGTTCCGGACCGCTTGGGCGCGATCGAATCGATCTCGTCGATGAAGACGATCGATGGCGCGGCCTTGGCCGCTTCCTCGAACACGTCACGCAGCCGCTTTTCGCTCTCACCATAGGCCGATCCCATGATTTCCGGACCGTTGATGGTGAAGAAGCTGGCTTCACTTTCGTTGGCGACCGCGCGCGCCAGCCGGGTCTTGCCGGTCCCTGGCGGGCCGTGCAGCAACACGCCCTTGGGCGGATCGACGCCCAGGCGGGTAAACAGTTCCGGATAGCGCAGCGGCAGTTCCACCATTTCGCGCAGCTGGCGGATCGTATCGCCCATGCCGCCAACGTCGTCATAGTTGACATCGCCGCGGCTGCCGCGCGCTTCCTCAAACTCTTCGCGCAGTTCAACCTCGGTCGTTTCGTCGATGTGGACAATCCCCTTGGGCACGGTCGAGACGACCGTCAGGCGGATCTGGGTCAGCGCAAAGGCCGGGGCGTTGAACATCCGGGCGACCTGCGGCGGCATATCGCGAACCTGCTGCTGACCAGTGGTGGCCACGATATCGCCTGCCACCAGCGCCCGCCCGAAAAAGTTGCGCTTGAGCGCCTGGCCGGGCCCCTGCAGGCGCATTTCGCGCTGCGCCGGGGCAAAGATCACGCGCTGCGCCGGTCTGCTCTCGGCGCGGCGCACCGCGACATGATCGCCCGAGCCGACCTCGGCATTGGCGCGCTGCAGGCCATCAAGGCGGATCAGCTCAAGCCCCTCATCCTCGGGATAAGCCGCCATAACCCGCGCCACGGTGAGGCGCTTGCCCTCGATCTCGATCACGTCGCCTTCGGTCACCCCCATGGTGGACAGCGCCGAGCGCGGCAGCCGGGCAAAGCCGTTGCCGCTTTCTTCCTGCCGCGCTGCTGCGACCTGCAACTTGATTTCCCGGACTGCGGGGGCGGTTTCAGCCATGAAGGATTCCCGTTTTGCGTTGAGCGGCAAAGCTAGGAACTGGTGGGCGCAATTGCAAACCGGCGGTGAACCGGCGGCGACCAGACCGCCCGAAACGCGCAAAAAAATGGCCGGGTCGTTTCCGACCCGGCCTTGGGAAGTTTTGGGAGAGGATGCCTGAAAGGCAGGCTCTAAATGAGGCAGGGCCGCTTATTGTGCAAGTGCGAAAAGATCATTTTATGTTGCGTAATTTGCAACAGGCGTTCAGTTTCGCGCAAGAATGGCGGACTGCCGATCCGTAGCCACACCGCCAGTACCGCCGCAAAGGCCGTGCTGTGCAGTTGCGAAGTGATCCTTGTCGCAGCGCAGCACGCGCGCGCTGCGGCTAATGCGCCATCAGCAGCGGCGGCCCCCCGTGATCATCCAGGAAATAGCGCGATACCCCGCCAAACAGCAGTTCGCGCAGCCGGCTGTGGCCGAAGGCACCCATGACCAGCAGTTCGCCGCGCAACCGGCTGACCGCGGCAGCCAGCGTTTCTTCGATCGAATCGCCCTTGATCAGTTCGTGCAGCTCACCTTTGATCCCGTGCCGTGCCAGATAACGCAGCGCATCGGTTGACGGAAACTCGGGGGCGGCTTCACTTTGCACCGTCAGCACATGCACTTCCGCGCAATCCCGCAGCAAGGTCGTGCAGGCGCGCAGCGCGGCGGCGGCCCGTTCGCTGCCATCCCAGGCGATGCAGGCCCGTCTGAGCGGAAGTTGCAGGGTCTGCCCCGGCGACATCACCAGTACCGGACAACCTGCCTCTGCCGCCAGATCGCCGGCAAAGCCGCTATCGCGCGATACGATTGCCAGATCGGCGAGCCGCGCGGCCGCAATCATGGCCTCCAGCGGCTGGATTTCGAACTGGACCACATCGAACGGCACGTCATCCGCCCCAAGGCGCCCGGCGAAGGCTTCGGCCAGGGCATCGTCGGCGGCCAGCGCCGCATCCAGCGCCTCACGCGCGACGAACGTCCCGCCATAGGGATCGACCGCCACGAACTGATCGATCGGGGTGTCGATCGCCAGGGTGACATGCCCGTCAAGGCTGCGGGCCAGGTTCATCGCGGTATCAAGCCGGGCCGCCATGCCCCTGTCACGGCCAGCCTGTACAAGAATGGAGCGCATCGTCCTTCTCCTTTTCGCGGGTCACTGTGCAGGCGGGTGACGCGCGCCGCCATGACTTGCGTCAAATGCCCGCTTCGGTCAGGGCCGCAGTGTAACACAGGAGGCCGATTTGGCAGATTCGCGATTCCAGGCGGTCATCTTCGATTTTGGCGGGGTCATTACGGCGTCGCCGTTTGAAGCGTTCAACCGGCTGGAGGATGAGCGCGGCCTGCCCACCGATTTCATCCGCCGGGTCAATGCCGCCAACCCGCATAACAATGCCTGGGCGCGGTTTGAACGGGCCGAGATCGACGCCCGGACCTTTGACGTCCTGTTCGAGGCGGAGGCCGAGGCCCTGGGCCATCCGCTGGAAGGGCGCGCGGTGCTGGCCGTCCTGTCCGGTTCGATTCGCCCGGCGATGGTCGCCGCGCTGGATACCCTGAAGGCGCAAGGGTACCGGCTGGCCTGCATCACCAACAACGTCCCGGCCGGGCACGGCGCCGGCATGGCCCGCAGCGGCGACGCCAAGGATGCCTATGAGCAGGTCTTTGCCCGGTTCGAACACACCATCGAAAGTTCCAAGGCCGGTGTGCGCAAGCCCGATCCGCGGATCTACCAGATGATGTGCGAAAAGCTGGGGCTGGAACCCGCACAGTGCATCTACCTTGATGATCTGGGGATCAACTGCAAACCTGCGGCGCAACTGGGCATGCACGCGATCAAGGTGGTGAGCGGACAGCAGGCGCTGGCGGACCTTGGGACCGTGCTGGGGCTGGACCTGCCGGGGTAAGGCTGCACCGGCGATGGGCGGTTTTCCTACATCGGGGCGGCGTGGCATAGTCAGGCTTGAAACCACACAGCCGAACGTGGTTTGGTAAAGTTGACACTCTTTCCGTGCAGACTACTCTGAAACAAAGATATTTTCTGATTTTCACATGGCCGTGGCTGTGAATGTCCGGCGTCATTGCGCTTCCATGCTTGCAAAGCGTGCAAGCAGAGCGGCGTTTGTTGCAATTGCCAGCAAAGCCCGCTTCAAATAGCCGCAGCGTTTCGTGTTTGGAGGAACCATGGCTCAGAAAATCTATCCCGATGCCGCCAGTGCCCTTGATGGACTGCTGAAAGACGGCTTGCTGATCGCCAGCGGCGGGTTCGGGCTGTGCGGAATTCCCGATCGGCTGCTGGATGCGGTTCAGGCCTCCGGGGTCAAGGATCTGACTTTCGCCTCCAACAATGCCGGGATCGACAATCAGGGCATCGGCAAGTTGCTGCGCACCCGCCAGGTCCGCAAGATGATCTCGTCCTACGTGGGTGAGAACAAGGAGTTTGAGCGTCAGTACCTGTCTGGCGAGCTGGAGGTGGAATTCTGCCCGCAAGGTACGCTGGCAGAGCGGATGCGCGCCGGCGGCGCCGGCATCCCTGGCTTCTACACCAAGACCGGGGTTGGCACGCTGGTGGCCGAAGGCAAGGAAAGCAAGCTCTTCAACGGCGAGGAATACATTCTGGAGCAAGGCATCTTTGCCGACCTGGCGCTGGTCAAGGGCTGGAAGGCCGATACCACCGGCAACGTCGTGTTCCGCAAGACGGCACGCAATTTCAATGTTCCCGCCGCCCAGTGCGGCAAGGTGTGCGTGGTCGAGGTGGAGGAGATCGTCGAGCCGGGACAGCTTGATCCCGATGCGATCCACCTGCCCGGGGTCTATGTCCAGCGGCTGATCAACGGCAGCCCCTATGACAAGAAGATCGAGTTCCGCACCACGCGTGCCGCGGATGTCGGCTGATGGTTGCGGGCCGGCCCTGGCTGAATGCTGCCGGCTGGATGAGCGTGGCGGCAAGCCTGCTGCATATCGCCGTGATACTCGGCGGGCCTGACTGGTACCGGTTCTTCGGAGCCGGTGAAGGTATGGCGCAAGCCGCCGCGCGCGGATCTTGGGTGCCGGCCATGGTGACCCTGGTCATCGCCGGCGTTCTGGCCGTCTGGGCCCTGTTCGCATTCGGTGCCGCAGGGAAATTTCGCCCCTTGCCGCTAAGCCGGACCGCGCTAGTCGCAATCGCTTCGGTCCTGCTGGCGCGCGCCGCCATCGGCGCGGTGCCCTCACTGTGGGCGCCAGAACAATGGCCCACTTTCGCCTTTTGGTCGTCCGCCATTTGCCTGGTTATGGGAGCCTGCTTTGCGCTAGGCACAT
>JAFLDC010000108.1 GCA_017302775.1 Sphingomonadales bacterium | reverse complement strand
GCTGCCGCGCTGGTCGCTCGCGCCGATGTGGGAATGCCGGTGCTGGCGGAGTTCGCCGCGCCCAAGACGTGGAGTTTCTGACGGGATGATTACGGGCAAGCGAACGAGGCCGATCGGTTCACGGCTCACCCGTCTGGCCTTGATGATTGGCGTGGGCACGGTGCTGACCGCCCCGGTTCTGGCTGACGATCTGCGCGAAGCTCTGGTCATGGCCTACAACACCAACCCGACCCTGCAGGCAGCCCGCGCCCAGCAGCGCGCTGTGGACGAGGGTGTGCCGATCGCGCGTTCGGCCGGCCTGCCCTCGCTTTCGGGTACCGCGACATACAGCGAATTCGTTGATGGCAGCTCGGGGAATCCCCTGGCTCCGGACCGCAATTTCGATGCCCAGCTCAATGCGGCCATGCCGATCTATGCCGGAGGCGGCATCCGTAATTCGGTTCGCGCCGCCGAGACCAGGGTCGATGCCGGCCGGGCCGACCTGCGCGGGGTGGAAACCGGCGTGTTCAGCGCCGTCGTCGCCGCTTACATGGACGTGATCCTGGGCGAAGCCGTGGTGAAGCTGAACCGCGCCAATGTGCAGCGGCTTGAAGTCAACCTGCAGGCCACCCGCGACCGGTTCGAGATCGGCGATCTGACGCGGACCGATGTGGCTCAGTCGGAATCGCGGCTGGCGCTGGCGCGCGGCCAGACCCGTAGCGCCGAGGCCAACCTGATTGCAGCGCGCGAGCGGTATATTCAGGTCGTCGGCAAGGCGCCCGAGAACCTGCAATCGCCGCCGCCGCTGGTCGGTTTGCCCGGCAGCGCGGATGAGGCGGTGGACATTGCACTCGCGTCGAACCCGGATCTGCTCGCCGCACGCCAGCGCGCCAAGGCTGCCGGATATGATACCGCCGCAGTCGGGGCCAACCGGCTGCCACGGGTCTCGGTCTTCGCCAATAGCGGCTACAACGATTACCTGGGTACCAACAAGCTGCCACCGGCTGTCCAGAGTACCACCAACACAACGGTCGGCGTGCGCGCCAGCGTACCCCTGTTCCAGGGGGGGCTGCCCTCGGCCCAGCGCCGTCAGGCCCAGGCCCGCGAGGGGGCGACGATGGAGCAGGAAATCGCCGTTGAACGCGCGGTGATTGCCAATGTTCGGGCCGCCTTTGCGCAGTGGCAGGCCGCGCTTTCACTGATCACCTCGTCACAGGCAGCAGTAGACGCGGCGACGCTCAGTCTGGAAGGTGTTCGGGCGGAGAACAGCGTTGGCAACCGGACGATCCTTGACATCCTCAATGCCGAAAACGAATTGCTCAACGCGCAGGTCCAGCTGGTTACCGCCAAACGCAACGCCTATGTCGCCGGGTTCAACCTGCTGGCGGCAATGGGCAAGGCCGAAGCTCGCGATCTCGCGCTCGACGGCGGTGCGCTGTACGATCCGGACGTCAACTATCGTAGCGTCAAGGGCAACGTCTGGGACTGGAGCGACAACCCTGATCCCAAGCCGGCCGCAACACGCACCGTTGACACCAAGGCGCAGGACGGTTCAGTAGCCGGACAGTGATTCTGTCCCGACGTGGGACGGCGTGGAGTTGGGGCGATGCGCCAGGCTAATGAACCCTCGGTCGAGGAGATCCTCGATTCGATCAAGAAGGTGATCGCGCGTGACAGCCGTTCGGCTGGAACCGAGCCGCGCCGTGAACTGCAGCAGCAGCCTCAGCCGTCTGCGAAGGCCGACGTTCAGGATGACGACGTGCTCGACCTTGGCACGCTGGACGAAGTGGTTGAAGCCGATGCGACGGCAACCGGCGATGAAGCCCCGCTGCTGACCAGCGGCACCGTGAGCTCGATCAGCGAATCACTCGCCGCCCTGGCCGTCATGGCCGAGCCGCGCGCCCAGCCGCAGATTGTCCGCTCAGGCGAAACCTCGCTTGAGGATCTGACCCGCGAACTGCTGCGTCCGGCCCTGGCCGAATGGCTCGACAAGAACCTGCCGCCCCTGGTGGAACGTATGGTAGCCGCCGAAATCGCGCGGATCGTCGGCAAGAAGGGCTAGGCCCAGCGCTGAGCGCGCGCTAATCATCGGTGCATGAAGCATTCGACACTCGCGCTGAGCGCGCTCGTTTTTGTCCTGTCCGCCACGCCGGCCCTGGCGCAGGAAGCCACCCGGGCCATGACTCCGCAGGATCTGGTCACGCTCAAACGGGTCGGTTCGCCGGTTGCCTCGCCCGATGGGCAGACGGTCGTCTATCAGCAGACCGACACCAATCCGTCTGACTACAAGCGCAGCACCGGGCTGTGGCGCGTGCCAGCCAAGGGCGGCACCCCTGAGCGGATCGCAGACCTGGCCGGTGCGGGCGAAAACAGCCCGGCCTTCAGCCCTGATGGCAAGCGGCTCTATTTCATCTCCGACAAAAGCGGAAAGGACCAGGTCTGGTTTGTCGACCTGACTGTTCCCGGCGCAGCGCCTGTGCAAGCGAGCGACTTCAAGGCCGATGTTGCCGGATTCAAGCTATCGCCCAATGGCAAGCGGATCCTGGTCTGGGGCGATGTTGCACGCGACTGCCCGACCCTTGGCTGCGAAGCCAGCGGCGATACCAGTCAGCCCGGCCCCGGCAGCGGTCGCCATTACAAAGATGGCACCGGCTTTGTCCGTCACTGGGACAGCTGGGAAACGCCAGGCAATTACAGCCGCGGCTTTGCGCTTGAGCTGGGCGACGACGGCAAGGTTGGCGCCGCCGCGGTGTCGCTTGATGGCCCGCCGGGAACGCTGACCGGGGATACCCCTTCCAAACCGATGGGCGGCGGTGAAGAACTTGCCTGGGCCGCCGATTCGGACAGCGTATTTTTCACCGCCCGCCAGTCCGACGCCAGGGAACCGCTCTCGACCAACCTCGACGTTTGGCATTCCCCGCTTGATGGCAAGGCCCCGCACAGCCCAACCAAGGCCAACCTCGGCACCGATACCATGCCCAGCCCGTCCCCCGACGGGAAATGGTTGGCGTGGGTTTCCATGGAACGCCCCGGATACGAGGCTGACCGGCTGGTAATCCACGTCATGGACCTCAAGACCCACGACAAACGGGTTCTGACCGGCAAGTGGGATCGTTCGGTCAGTTCAATGGCGTGGACGGCGGATTCAAAGGCATTGATCGTCACGGCCGAGGATATGCTCGACACGCCGGCCTTCCGGGTTGAGCTCAGCAATGGCGCGGTCTCACGACTCAAACTGGCGCCCAAAGGCCAGGCCGAGGGCCATATCGCCAACGTCACGCCGCTGCCGGACGGCGCGATTCTCTATACCCGCGATGGCGTTGCTGGCCCTGCCGAGGTCTGGTTGGCCCCGCCGGGCAAAAGCCCCCGCCAGCTGACCATGGCCAACACGGCTCAGCTGGCGGCACTGGTTCCGGTCAAATCGGAGCGGTTCAGTTTCAAGGGCGCGAACGGCGAGACGGTTTGGGGCCAGATCCATACCCCCGCGAACGCTACCGGCAAACTGCCAGTACTGCTGTTTGTCCATGGCGGACCGCAGGGTTCGTTCGGCGATGCCTGGTCATTCCGGTGGAACCCACGGATCTTTGCCTCGCAAGGCTACGCAGTGGTCTCGGTCGATTTCCACGGATCGACCGGATACGGCCAGGCCTTCACCGATTCGATCAATCAGGACTGGGGCGGCAAGCCGCTGACCGATCTGAAGCTGGGGCTGGATGCCGCATTGACCGGGCGGCCGCTGCTCGATGGTACGCGCACTTGCGCACTGGGTGCCTCTTACGGCGGCTACATGATGAACTGGATCGAGGGGCAGTGGCCTGATCGGTTCCAGTGCCTGGTCAACCACAACGGTGTGTTCGATGCCCGGGCCATGGCCTATTCCACCGAAGAACTGTGGTTTGACGAGTGGGAACACGGCGGAAAGCCCTATCACGAAGCGCCGGACGCCTATGAAAAGTGGAACCCTGCGAATCACGTCAGCACTTGGAAAACCCCGATGCTGGTGGTGCTGGGAGAGAAGGACTATCGCATCCCGTACAGCCAGGGGCTGGGCGCGTTCACCGCGTTGCAGCGCAAGGGCGTACCTGCCGAACTGCTGGTCTTCCCGGATGAGAACCACTGGGTGCTGAAAGCGAAGAATTCGCTGCAATGGCACCAGACGGTCTTCGCCTGGCTTGATCGCTGGCTGAAGCAGCCGGCGAAGTAATGGCGCGGCCCGATCCGGCGCTGCTTGATGCCGCGCGCTATCCCTTCACCCATACCATCACCACCCGGTTTGCCGATATCGATCCCAATCAGCACCTCAACAACGTGGCCCTGGCGGCGATGATGGAAGACGCACGGGTGCGCTTCAATCTGGCGATGGGATCAGCGGTCAGGATCGGAGAGCGCCGGGCCATGGTTGCCAGCGTGGCGATGGAATATCTTGCGCAGGGTCATTTTCCAGATTCGGTTTGTGTTCACTGTGCGGTTGAACGGGTCGGCAACTCCAGCTGGACCGTGGTCCAGCTGCTGGCGCAAAACGATCAACCGGTGGCTTTTGCCCGGTCGGCCCTGGTCGCGATCGCTGACGACCGGCCCGTCGCAATCGCCGACGATTATCGCCCGGTGTTGGCGCAGTGGAGCCTGAAGCCATGAGCAGCGCGGCGGATCTGGACCGGGCACGGGCCGCGCTGGCGCTGAACGGCGGAACAGCGATCCGGCGGCACATCTTCCTCTGCGCCGAAGCCGAAAAAGGCGAATGCTGCGCGCGCGCGGTCGGCACGCCGGCATGGAAGTACCTCAAGAAACGACTCAAGGAATTGAAGCTTGACCGTGACGGCGGGATCGCCCGGACCAAGGCCGATTGCCTGAGGATCTGTGCTGCCGGCCCGATCGCGGTGGTCTATCCCGAAGGCGTCTGGTACCATTCCGCCACCGAAGCGGTGCTGGAACGGATCATCCAGGAGCACCTGATTGGCGGGGAACCGGTTGCGGAGTATCGCCTTCATCCGGCTGATCGTGGACCGACCTGACTCGCCAAGCGCCTCACTTCGTGTCATCATTCCGGATCGGAAGCAGATCGGGAGAGTTGCCATGACAATTGCGCGACTGATCGAGGGGCACAGCAGCGACATCATCAGCTGCGATACCCGGACGAGCGTGGCTGAGGCTGTGAAAATTCTGGCTGAACGGCGGATCGGCGCCCTGCCAGTCTTCGCCGACGGCAAGATCGCCGGGATCTTTTCCGAACGCGATGTGGTTTACCAGCTGGCCGCGCACGGCCCGGCAATGCTGGACAAAACCGTGGGTGAAGTGATGACATCCCCGCCGATTACAGTGGACCCGCGCACGGACGTGCTTGACGCCCTGGGCCAGATGACACGGCGGCGCATTCGCCATCTGCCGGTGGTCGAAGGAGAGGTCGTTACCGGGTTCGTATCGATCGGCGATCTCGTCAAATACCGGATCGACCGGATCGTGTCCGAAGCAGAAGCCATGCGCAGCTACATTCAGAGCGCGTGATTCCTTGCCCCGGATGCCGGCACGCCTTACATCGGTGCCATGGATATCCCGAGCATGACCCTTAGCCCCAGTGCGGCCGCGCGTGTTGCTGCCATCGCAGCACGCCAGGGCAAACCTGCGATCTTGCGCCTCTCGGTCGAAGGTGGTGGCTGCTCGGGCTTTCAGTACAAGTTTGGCCTGGCTGATGCGGCGGAAGGGGATGACCTGGTAATCGAGCGCGATGGCGTGTCGCTGGTGGTCGATCCGGTCAGCCTTGATCTGGTCGTGGGCAGCGAGGTTGATTACGTCGAATCGCTGGGTGGGGCCGCGTTCAAGGTGACCAACCCCAACGCCAGTGCGGGCTGCGGCTGCGGCTCGTCGTTCGCTGTCTGATGCGGATCGCCACTTTCAACGTCAACGGGATCAAGGCCCGCCTGCCCCGGCTGCTGGAATGGCTGGAGGAAACCCGGCCGGCGGTGGCCTGCCTGCAGGAAATCAAGACCCAGGATGAAGGCTTTCCGGCCAACGCGTTTGAAAAGCTGGGCTATCAAGCGGTGTGGCACGGGCAAAAGGGTTTCAACGGCGTGGCGATCCTTGCGGACGGAGCCATGCCGACAGAGGTGATGCGCGGGCTGCCGGGCGAGCCGGAGGATGACCATTCCCGTTATCTTGAGGCAGAAATTTTTGGCACACGGATCGCCTGCATCTATCTGCCCAACGGCAACCCGCAGCCCGGACCCAAATTTGACTATAAACTGCGCTGGATGCAGCGTCTGCGCGAGCGGATGGCCGCCATCATGGCAGAGGAAGTTCCTGCGGTGGTGCTGGGGGACTATAACGTCATCCCGCACGACGCCGACGTCTGGTCACCCAAGGCGATGGCGCTTGATGCGCTGATGCAGCCTGAGTCGCGCGATGCCTGGTTCCGCCTGTTGGGTGACGGCTGGACCGATGCGCTGGGCACGCATAATCCGCAGGGCGGGATCTGGACCTTTTGGGACTATCAGGCCGGCGCCTGGCAACGCGATCACGGCTTTCGCATCGATCATGCCCTGCTTTCACCCGAATTGGCTGACCGGCTGGTCGCCTGCGGTGTCGACAAAGATCATCGCGGCCGTGAAAAGGCGAGCGACCATGCCCCGGTGTGGCTGGAGGTCAAGCCGGTCTAACATTAAAACGCCCTCTTCCCCGCGGGAGAAGAGGGCGCGCAAATGCCTGTCTGATTGTACTCAGCGATAGAAAACGTGGTTATCGATCCGCCCAACCCGGCGCAGCTTCCAGCCCGGGCTGACATAGGATGCGTGGAAAAACAGCGCGCCTTCCACCGGACTCGCCCAAGAGTTGCTGTGGGCGATCTGGGCAATGGCGACGGCATTCTTCCACTGCTTCGAGGCACGGGGAATGGCGGGCATCGAACGACCGCGAACGAACGAAAACTGCGACGGCTGGAATACCACACCGCAATATGAATTGGGGAAGCGGCCCGACTTGGAACGGGCCACGATCACGCGCCCGACAGCCAGCTGACCCGGCAGCGACTCGCTCTTGGCTTCAAAATAAACCGCACCTGCCAGGCAGTGCAGTTCGCGCGAAAGCTCGGCCGGTTGGGGCTGACTGGCGACCATCGCCGCCAGTGAACTTGCCTTGATCGGCGACGGGGCAGGCAGAACCTCAGGGCTTGCTACCGCTTTGGCGGTACCAACAGGCACCTGCGCTTCTGCGGGAAGCGGCTGAACGATCAGCGTGGAATTGGTTTGGACAACCGGTTCCTGGTTTGCGGCTGCAGCGGTGTTGTTCTGCGCCGACGCGCCCGAACCACCGGCGCTGGCAATCACGAATGCAATCATTGCGGCCACCGACAACATCGAGGCCTTGTGGAGCTTACGGCTCATAGTATCGTCTCTATCGGCGGTGGACGCGCCTGACACAGGATGGTCGGGAACCAGATGCGGCGTGAACCGTTTAAGCCCCGAAGCCGAAATCCTGTCGGCTGCCCCCCGTCTGCGTGCTTGCGTTGCCGGCCGATTTGCCCGCGCGCGCCGCCTGCGCATTAAGAAGTGGTGCGCCTTTGATTGTGCAGCGCAACAAAGTCAACCTGACTAACCTGTCAATCCGATGAACCGTTCACCATCCGCGATATCCAGTTCGACAATCCACAGATCGGGATCGCGACCGCTTCGCCGTATCAGATATTCGGAAAATTCTGTTGGATTTCCAGGATCTTGCGTTTTGATGAGCTGCCAGGAGCGCTCAAAATCACTGCCTGGCAGGCGTTCGTAAAGCCTGGAATTTACGCCGCCACGGGTCAGGACAATCAGGATTGTGCCGCTTTCCCGTTCACCTCTGTACAGAACCGTCGCAAACCCTCCGGCCGCCTCAACGCTCCGGATCAAGCCGGAAACTTCAAGATGGGCGGGGATGCGCGTGGTCAGGCGGC
>JAFLDC010000107.1:1619-7902 GCA_017302775.1 Sphingomonadales bacterium | reverse complement strand
TGCCCGGCTGGTCATTGCCGGCGCGCGGGTCGATGCGAAGACCCCGGCGGGCGAAGCCATTTCCTATGCCATTCCCAACAAGAACCAGTGCAAGGAATGCCACGCGCTGGGAGGGGAAGTGGTGCCGCTGGGCCCCAAGGCGCGCAACCTTTCGGCGGCGTGGCTCAGCGACTTTGCCAAAGCAGGGCGTTTGGACCGCATCCCGGCGGTACCCCGCCGGGTTCCGCTATGGGAGGATCGCGGCAAGGTACCGGTGGCCGATGCGGCGCGCGGTTATCTCGATGCCAATTGCGCCCATTGCCACAATCCGCAGGGGGCCGCATCCAACTCCGGGTTGTTCCTGGCGTGGGACGTTACCGATCCGGTCATGCTCGGGATCGGCAAGCGTCCGGTGGCGGCCGGGCGCGGCTCGTTGGGGCTGGAGTTCGGGATCGTCCCGGGTAAGCCGGAGCAATCGATCCTCTACCGCCGCATGGCCAGCCTGGAAGGCGGGGTCTCGATGCCCGAAGTCGGTCGGTCGAGCCTGGATCGCGACGGGTTGGCGGTGGTCCACCGCTGGATTGCGCAGCTGCGCTAGACCTTGCGGGCCGGGTCGCCTAAGGCGCTGGCAACAAGGGGTTCCAACCCGGGGAGTATATTTTGCGCAAGATCGGATTGATCGGCGGCATGAGCTGGCTGTCGACACGAACCTACTACGAGCACATCAACCGTCAGGTCCAGGCCCGCTCAGGCCCGCGCAGCAGCGCACCGATCGTGATCGACAGCCTGAACTTCGCTGACATGGCCCGGCTTTCCAGCAAGGAAGAATGGGACCGCGCGGGCAAGGTGCTGGCCGGATCGGCCAGGCAGCTGGAAAAGGCCGGGGCGACGGCGATCCTGATCGGGGCCAATTCGATGCACAAGGCCTACGACCAGGTTGCTGCGGCAGTGCAGGTGCCGGTAATCCACATCGCCGAATGCGTGGCCGAGCGGATGGCCAGCAAGGGCGTGAGAAAGGCGGCGCTGCTGGGCACCCGCAATGTGATGCTGGAAAGCTTCTATCGGCAAAAGCTGATCGCCCGCGATATCGAACTGCTGCCGCCGGAGATGGCCTTTGTCGATACGCTGGACCGGATCATCTATGACGAGCTGCTGGTCGGCAAAGTCACCCGTCAGGCTGAGCGTGAGCTCAAGACGATCGTGACCAACCTGCAACAGGATGGGGCTGAGGCCGTCGTGCTGGGCTGCACCGAACTGGAAATGATCGTGGACGTCGATGCCAACGTCCTGCCGATCTTTGATTGCACCCAGATCCATGCCCAGGCCGCGGTCGACTGGATCCTGGGCGGGGAGTGAGTGCGCCTTACGCCTGCGATCCGGCGCGCAGCCGGGGGCGGGAATTCCCGATCGAGCAGTCGCTTGCGCGCGGGCCGCGCAGCGCTTTCCAGCGCGATCGCGACCGGGTGGTGCATTCGATAGCGTTCCGGCGGCTGCGTCATAAGACCCAGGTGTTTGTTGCCCCGGACGGCGATCATTACCGGGTGCGGCTGACTCACAGCCTGGAAGTGGCGCAGATCGGGCGGGTGATTGCCCGGGCGCTCGGGCTGGATGAAGACCTGACCGAGGCACTGTGCCTGGCGCATGATATCGGTCATCCGCCGTTCGGCCATGCCGGGGAAGATGCGCTCGACAATGCGCTCAACCGGTTCGGCGGATTCGATCACAATGCCCAGTGCCTGCGCGTGCTGATGCGGCTGGAAAGCCCCTATTGCGAGCACGAGGGACTGAACCTGTCATGGGAGGTGCTGGAAGGGTTGGCGAAGCACAACGGCCCGGTCAGCATGGCGAACTGGGCGCTGGCAGAGCTGGATGCGGCCTATCCGCTCGAGCTGCGCGAGTGGGGCTCGCTCGAGGCTCAGGTCGCCGCGCTGGCGGACGACATCGCCTATGACAATCACGATATCGACGATGGGCTCCGGGCTGGGTTCCTGGAGCTGGATGAACTGCTGACGCTGGACTTCGTGGCCGATCAGTGGCGCGCGATCGAGCGCAAGTTTCCCGCCGCGCCGCAGGATCGGCGCCTGCGCGAGCTGGTGCGCAGCCAGATCGGCATGATGGTCAACGATCTGATCGGCGAAACCGCCGTGCGGGCGCGCGGTATGACCAGCGTTGCCGATGTGCGCCAGGCGGGCCGGGCGACTGCGGCTTTCACCCCGGGCCTGGCCGAGAATGAGCGGCGTTTGAAAACATTCATGTACGAGCGGCTCTACCACCACCCCCAGCAGCTCCACACGGCAGACCGGGCGCGGGCGGTGACGGCGGAGCTTTATGCTGCCTATGCCCAGGACCCGGCACTGATGGATGCCGGATGGCAGGCGCGGCTGCCCGCTGAAGAGCCGGAGCGCAGTCGCCATATCGCTGATTTTATCGCCGGGATGACGGATCGCTACGCTATCGCGGCCCATGCCGCGATCTACGGTCGCACGCCAGAGGGATTGCGCAATGTCTAAGCCCACGCGTATCGCGCTGGTCGGGGCGACCGGCCTGATCGGCATGAGCCTGATCCGGCTGGCGGTGAACCGGGCCGACTTTCGGGTGGTCGGCATCGCCCGGCGCGAGGCGAAGTTGCCGCCCGGTGCGCGGATGGAAATGCTGGTTGCGGATCCGGACAACTGGGGTGATGCGATCGCGGCGGCCAATGCTGACGTGCTGGTCAGCGCATTGGGGACGACCTGGAAGAAGGCTGGCCGGGACGAAGCGGCGTTTCGCGCGGTCGATCATGATCTGGTCCTGGCATGCGGCAAGGCGGCCAAGGCAGCGGGTATCCGGCAGATGATTACCGTCTCGTCAGTTGGCGCCGATCCGGCGGCCAGGAACCGCTACCTGCGGGTCAAGGGCGAGGCGGAGCAGGCGCTGGGCCGGCTGGGTCTGACCCGGCTGGACGTGCTGCGTCCCGGTCTGCTGCGCGGCGCGCGTGAGGAATTGCGCCCGGCCGAGCGGCTGGGCATGATCGCCAGCCCGGTTATGGACCTTTTCCTGCAGGGCAATGCCTCGCGCTATCGCTCGATCCGTAGCGAAACCGTGGCCGAGGCAATCGTCGGCCTGACGCGCGAAAAGATGGCGGGCCGCTTTGTCTATGAGCACGACGCGCTGCTGCGTGCCGCCCGCAAGGGGCAAAGCCAGTTTTGATTGCCACGCGGAGCGGGCAGGAACCCATTCCAGGCATTGACTCGATCCCCGGCCCAAGCCATGCCGCCCGGGTCGCTGATCGCGCGGGAGAGTTCTTCGATTCGGGTAACCGATGGGAAGACGCCGAAGGAGCAACCGCCCCGGAATCTCTCAGGCAAATGGACCGCGTGGATCGATAGCGATGCTCTGGAAAGTGTTCCTGCCACGGGGCAGGGGCCGCCGAAGGGGTAACCCTGCCAACGCGGGGGAAAGCTCTCAGGTTTCCGTGACAGAGGGGGTGCCGATTGGCGCCACTCCTGTGCGGGAACTGAATTAGTGAGCGATACTTACAATAATGATCACGGCGACGATGAAGCGGTTGAGCTGGAAACGCTGACCCTGCCGCTGGATGGCTGGCACCGCGAACGCGGCGGGCGGATGGTCGAATTCGCCGGATACTGGATGCCGGTGCAGTACGAAGGCATTGTCGCTGAACACCTGTGGACGCGTGCGAGCGCGGGGCTGTTCGATGTCAGCCACATGGGCCAGCTGTTCCTTTCCGGCGAGGGGGTTGAGGCTGCGATTGAGGCTGTGCTGCCGATTGACCTGGCCACGCTCAAGCCGTTTGGTCCGCGCTATTCGATGCTGCTCGACCAAGGCGGCGGCATTCTTGACGATCTGATGGTCACGCGCTGGAATTCAGGGTTCTACCTGGTGGTCAACGGCGCGACCAAGTGGGACGACATCGCCCACTTGCGCGAAAATTTGCCCGATGCTGTCACCCTGACGCACCTGGAAGACAGCGCGTTGCTGGCGCTGCAAGGCCCCAAGGCGGCTGAGGCGCTGGCCCGTATCACCACCGGCGAATGGCCGCTTGCGGCGCTGACTTTCATGAAGGGCGGGCAGTTCAAGATCGATGGCGTCGATGCCTGGATCAGCCGGTCCGGCTATACCGGTGAGGATGGCTTCGAAATTGCCATCCCGGCCGAAGCAGCAGCACGGGTGGCCGATCTGATCTGTGCCCAGCTAGAGGTTAAGCCGATCGGCCTTGGCGCGCGTGACAGCCTGCGGCTTGAAGCCGGTCTGCCGCTTTACGGCCACGATCTTTCGCCCGATCACTCACCGGTCGATGCCGACCTGCTGTTCGCCGTCAACAAGCGCCGCCGCAGCGAAGGTGGCTTCATCGGGGCCGATCGGGTTCTGCGCGATCTGGCCGAAGGCACCGCGCAGGTCCGGATCGGGCTGGTGCTCGATGGACGCCAGGCTGCGCGCGAAGGGGCGGAAGTCTTTTCCGGAAATCAGAAAGTTGGCGTCCTGACCTCGGGCGGCTTCTCGCCCTCGCTGCAACGGCCGATCGCCATGGCCTATGTCGATCGCGGGCAGTCCGCGCCGGGAACCGCACTTGAAATCGAGGTTCGCGGCAAGCGTCTTGCCGCCGCCGTCTCCGCCATGCCCTTTGTCCCCCATCGTTATCACCGCTGAGGAGTATCTCCATGCCGCGCTATTTTTCCGAAGATCATGAATGGATCGAAGTTGACGGTGACACCGGCACCGTCGGAATTACCGACTATGCCCAGGGCCAGCTGGGCGACATCACTTTCGTTGAACTGCCGGAAGCCGGCAGCACCGTGAAAAAGGGTGATGCCCCGTGCGTGGTCGACAGCGTCAAGGCTGCCAGCGACGTTTATGCGCCGGTCAGCGGCACCGTGACCGAAAGCAACGCCGCTCTGGAAGGCGAGCCGGAACTGGTCAACTCCGACCCGGAAAACGGCGGTTGGCTGTTCCGCCTGACGCTGTCCGATCCGGCCGAACTGGGCACGCTGATGGACAAGGCGGCTTACGACGCGTTCGTGGCGGGGCTGTGAGTCCCAAATCCTCCCCCGCTGGGGGAGGTGGCCCGCCGAAGGCGGGTCGGAGGGGACATACCCCTCCAGCCCAGCTCCCCTCCGTCAGCGCTGCGCGCTGCCACCTCCCCCAGCGGGGGAGGAGTTGAAGGAACAAGAATGCGCTATCTTCCGCTAACCTCTGAAAACCGGGCCGAAATGCTCGCGCAAATCGGCGCGGCCACGGTTGATGACTTGTTCGTCGATGTCCCCGTCGAAGCGCGGCTCTCCGGCCCGATTGCCGAATTGCCCATGCACGCCAGTGAAATGGCGGTCGAACGGCATATGAGCGCGCTGGCCGGACAGAATGTCAGCGCCGGATCGGTGCCGTTTTTCCTGGGGGCGGGGGCCTATCGCCACCACGTCCCGGCCTCGGTCGATCACTTGATCCAGCGCGGGGAGTTTCTGACCGCTTATACCCCGTACCAGCCGGAAATCGCGCAGGGTACGTTGCAGGTCCTGTTCGAGTTCCAGACCCAGGTTGCGCGGCTGCTCGGCACCGATATCGCCAATGCCTCGATGTACGATGGCTCCACCGCGGCGTGGGAAGCGGTGGCGATGGCCGGGCGGGTGACCAAGCGCAAGAAGGCGGTGCTCTGTTCCGGCTTGCACCCGCACTACGTGGCGACGATCCGGACCATGGCGAAGTTCACCGGTGATGCGATCGAATGGGCCGCTCCCCGGCTGGAGGACGCGCCCGATACCGCCGGGGTAATCGCCGCGATCGACGGTGAAACGGCCTGCGTGGTGGTTCAGTACCCCGATATCCTGGGCCGGATCACCGATCTTGCCGCGATTGCCGAAGCGGCCCATGCCGAAGGCGCATTGTTGGTGGCGGTCGTGACCGAGCCGGTGGCGCTTGGCCTGATTGAGGCGCCGGGGCATCTCGGTGCCGATATCGTGGTCGGCGAGGGCCAGTCGATCGGCGTCGGCTTGCAGTTCGGAGGGCCCTATCTGGGCCTGTTCGGCTGCCGTGAAAAGTTCGTCCGCCAGATGCCGGGGCGGCTGTGCGGTGAAACCGTCGATGCCGAAGGCAAGCGCGGCTATGTGTTGACCCTGTCGACCCGCGAACAGCACATCCGGCGCGAGAAGGCGACGAGTAATATCTGCACCAATGCAGGACTTTGCGCGCTGGCCTTCAGCATCCACATGACCCTGCTGGGGGGCGAGGGGCTGCACCGGATGGCGGCAATCAGCCATACCCGCGCGCAACAGGCGGCGGCGCGGCTGGCCCGGATCCCCGGCGTCTCGGT
>JAFLDC010000107.1:0-1607 GCA_017302775.1 Sphingomonadales bacterium | reverse complement strand
GCCTATGTCAACGAATTTGCGGTTGTGCTGCCGCGCGATGCCCGTGAAGCGGTGCGCCGCATGGCTGATCGGTTTGTGTTGGGCGGGGTGTCGCTGGGGCGGCTCTATCCCGATGTACCCGAGCTGGCCCACGGGCTGCTGGTCTGCACCAGTGAACTGACCACCGCAGAGGATATCGAAGCGCTGGGTGCGGCGCTGGAAGGAGTGCTGGCATGACCGCGTTGAATGCAAGTGGCTGGCGGCCGGAAATGGGCCCGGAACAGCATCCCGCCCGCCACCATGCCGGACAGCCGACCAGCAGCGGTGACCGCGGCCTGATGCTCGAGGAACCGTTGATTTTCGAACTGGCCGCGCCGGGCTCTACCGGGGTGGATTTCGACGATGAAGCCGCTGCGCCCCTGCCTGCGCTGGACCGGCATCTGCGCGCGGGCATCGCTGCGCTGCCGGGGTTGTCGGAACCCGAAGCGGTGCGGCACTACACCCGGCTCAGCCGCCAGAACTATGCGATCGATTTGGGTCCGTTCCCGCTGGGCTCGTGCACGATGAAGCACAATCCGCGCCTGAATGAAAAGGTTGCGCGGCTGCCCGGCTTTGCCGACCTGCATCCGCTGGCGCCGCATCAGGCGGTGAGCGGCGCGCTGGAAGCCATCAACCAGCTGGCCGTCTGGCTGATCGAATTGACCGGGATGCACGGCGTGGCGATGAGCCCCAAGGCCGGCGCGCATGGCGAGCTGTGCGGCGTGCTGTGCATCAAGGCCGCGCTTGAGGCACGGGGCGAGGACCGCAAGGTCATGCTGGTGCCCGAAAGCGCCCACGGCACCAATCCTGCCACCGCTGCCTTTGCCGGGTTCAGCATCGAGAACATTCCCGCCACGGCCGAGGGCCGGGTCGATCTTGCTGCGCTGATCGCCCGGCTGGGGCCGGACGTGGCCGGGGTGATGATCACCAACCCCAACACCTGCGGCCTGTTTGAGCGGGACATGAAGAAGATTGCCGATGCGGTTCACGCCGCGGGCGGCTATGTCTATTGCGACGGGGCCAACTTCAATGCCATCGTCGGCAAGGTTCGTCCTGGCGATCTTGGCATCGATGCGATGCACATCAACCTGCATAAGACTTTCTCAACCCCGCATGGCGGCGGCGGTCCAGGCTCGGGCCCGGTGGTGCTGTCACAGGCGCTCAGCCCGTTTGGCCCCCTGCCGTTCACCGCGCGGATGCCCGATGGCTCGGTGCGCCTGGTGGAGGAGGAAAGCGCGGCCGACATGGGCCATAGCCAGGCGTTCGGGCGCATGGCGGCGTTCCATGGCCAGATGGGGATGTTCACCCGCGCGCTGGCCTATATCCTCAGCCACGGTGCAGACGGGCTCAAGCAGGTGGCCGAAGATGCGGTGCTCAACGCCAACTACGTGCTGCGCAGCCTGGAGGACGAGCTTGACGCCCCGTTCGCTGCCAGCGGGCCGTGCATGCACGAAGCCTTGTTCAGCGATGACAATCTGCCCGATGGCTTTTCAACGCTCGACATCGCCAAAGGGCTGATCGACGAAGGGTTCCACCCGATGACCGTCTATTTCCCGCTGGTGGTACCTGGCGCCATGCTGGTGGAGCCG
>JAFLDC010000106.1 GCA_017302775.1 Sphingomonadales bacterium | reverse complement strand
GACCGGGTTCTGGAAGTCAGCGAAGAGTCAATTACCGCGGTTAAAGCGGTGAGCTTTAACGAGGGGTTCTTCCAGGGGCACTTCCCCGGCCGCCCGATCATGCCTGGTGTACTTCAGATTGAGGCTCTGGCTCAGGCAGCGGGTATTCTTGCGATCGAGAGCCTGGGCCTCGCCGGTACCGGAAAGCTGGTCTATTTCATGGCGATCGAGGAAGCCAAATTCCGCGCTCCGGTTGAGCCTGGTGTTCTCCTCACATTGCAAGCCGGCTTTGTGCAGAAGCGTTCGCGCGTCTGCAAATTCTGGGGCAAGGCGTCGATCGACGACAAGGTGACGTGTGACGTCCAGTTTACGGCGATGATCGCCGACGCTTGATTTTTTCGGAGTGGGCGTCTAAGCGCGCCGCTTCCCATTTCAGGCCGGTCGGAACCGGCTGCTACCGAAAGAGAAATGCCATGAAGGCCGAAGGACATCCCGACTACCACATGATCAAGGTGCAGATGACGGACGGCACCGTGTTCGAAACCCGCTCTACTTGGGGCAAGGAAGGCGACACGCTCGTGCTTGAAATCGATCCTACCTCGCACCCGGCATGGACAGGCGGCACTCGTCAGGTTGATCAAGGTGGTCGTGTGGCCCAGTTCAACAAGCGTTTCGGCGGGCTTACACTTAAGAAGTAAGCGCGACTTTGCGTTGCGAAACATGAGGGCGGCCCGCAAGGGTCGCCCTTTTGCTTTGTCGCTTGGAGCGTAAGCTAATCCGATGACAGCGTTCTGGCGTCCGCTTCGCTGATCGGACGGAGAAATTCGACGCCAGCGCTGCCCGCGCGTACCCAGCGGACCACCGCCTGCACCGCCCAATCTCTGGACAAGCCGATCGAAACGAACATTCCGCTCCGCATCCAGATTGCGTCACTCTCAAGCGAACACCCGAATGTAGAGACATCGCGCAAGAAGGCTTTACTGCGATCGCCATGGCTGGATTGGACCGACACGCGGCTGGTTGCGGCAAAGCGAACGGCGCGACGTGTCATTGGTCGCGCGGCCTTGCTGGACACGCTTTCAAGTTTCAGTCGTGCAGCCACGGGGGGCTCTCCATCCTCGGACATCCCCTCGGATACTATGCAAGGTTGGTTAAATATTTGCTGACCTGTGCCGAATCCCGGTTGCAGCTCTCGTGATCGAACCGGTGTGGCAATTTCCCCTTCCATTCGCTCAGGCATTGTGCGAAGGCGCGCGCCTGCAATGCCTGGCGCAACAGCGATCAGGCCATGGCGATCGTAGCTCAGTTGGTTAGAGCGCCGGTTTGTGGTACCGGAGGTCGTGGGTTCGAACCCCATCGATCGCCCCATTTGCTTCCTTTGCGATGGGTCAATGCGATTAAGCGGACAAGCCGCCACTTGGCGCTTGCCGCGCGGGGGCGCTCATGCCAAAGCGTGGCGCAGATTCTTGTCATCGCTGGGTCCATGCACGGCTACGCCAATCCTGCCCGTTTCCTGCGCCTAGCGCGTATCCTGACTGGGCCACTCCTATTCACCGGGATTGCGGTAACTCTGGCTGCGATCGGCTGGGGTTTGTGGGGTGCACCGGCCGAGCGACTGCAGGGTGATTCGGTGCGAATCCTGTTTGTTCACGTTCCCGCCGCATGGCTGGGTATGGGCGGGTGGAGTGCGATTGCAGTTGCCAGCCTGGTTGAACTGGTCTGGCGGCATCCACTGGCGGGAATAGGTGCAAGGGCCGTTGCCCTGCCGGGAGCTTTCTTTGCTTTGCTGTGTCTGGTTACCGGGTCGCTGTGGGGCCGTCCGGCGTGGGGCACCTGGTGGGTATGGGATGGTCGGCTAACATCCATGCTGGTGCTGTTTTTCGTGTATTGTGCCTATATCGCACTCGCTGATGCAGCCAACCGGGATGGGAATGGCACTTCGCGGCTGCCGGCCATTTTCGGACTCGTCGGCGCGGTGAACATCCCGATCATCCACTATTCGGTTCTGTGGTGGAACAGTCTGCACCAGCCACCGTCAATCAGCGTCGGTAAGAGTGAGATGGCACCGGCGTTTCTTTACGGCCTGTTGGCCGCAACGATCGGCTTTTCATTGATTTTCGGTGCTGTGGTCTTGATGCGGATGCGCGCGATCCTGGCTGATGCACAGGCCGAGGCGCGGTTGCGGCGTCGGGCGATGGAGGCTGTCGATGGCTGAAGGATTAAACCATTGGGGTTTCGTCTATGCGTCTTACGCAATCACGATTGCCGGAACTGCGGCCTTGGTAGTCTCCAGCTGGTTGGCGATGCGCCGGGCCGAAGCGCGGCGTGATATGGCGCGCGGCCGATGAGTACACCAATAAAGGCGAAACACCAACGGCTCGTGCTGGTGCTGATCGCGCTGGCGGCGGTGATCGGCGCCGGTGTGCTGGCGGCCTGGTCCTTGCGCAGTCAAGCCTCATTCTTCTATCTGCCCAAGGAGATGGCGGCCGACCCACCGGGTGCTGACAGGGCGGTGCGACTCGGCGGGATGGTTGAGCATGGCTCGCTGAAAACGGCAGCCGATGGCGTAACCGTGACTTTCGTGGTGAGTGACGACAAGGCGCGCATCCCGGTCATCTTCAAGGGGATTGTACCGGATCTGTTCAAAGAAGGGTCCGGCGTGGTCGCCGAAGGCAAGCGGCGGGCGGATGGAACTTTTGTTGCTGACAATTTGTTGGCCAAGCACGACGAGAAATACGTGCCGCGCGAAATGAAAGATATGACCGCGGCTCAAGCGCGCAAAACGGTGGAAGAAACCCGGTGATTGCCAATCTCGGTCTTGCTGCGCTGTGGTTCGCTGCCGCCCTGGCATTGTTGCAATTTGTAGCGGGAGCAGCCGGTCTGCGCCGGGACGCTTCTGCAGTTATTGCACTGGTGCGGCCAGTTGCTGTCGTGCAGGGGCTGCTGGTTTTTGCAGCCTTCATTGCCCTGATCGTGCTGTTTTGCCGCACCGATCTATCCGTCGCGCTGGTCGCCAAGAATTCGCATTCGGCCAAGCCGTTTCTCTACAAGTTTGCGGGAGCCTGGGGCAATCACGAAGGGTCGATGTTGCTGTGGGTCACGGTGATGGCGCTTGCGGGCGGTTTTTTGGCGCTGGTGGAGCGCCGCTTGCCTGAACGCACAATGGTGGCGACATTGCTGGCGCAAGCTTTCGTCAGTCTGGGATTTTACGCCTTTCTGCTGTTCGCATCGAACCCGTTCACCCGGATTTATCCAGTGCCGGAAGAGGGTATGGGGCTTAACCCTTTGCTACAGGACCCCGGCCTCGCGTTCCATCCACCGACCCTGTACATCGGTTACGTCGGTTTATCAGTGGCGTTCAGTTTTGCGGTTGGCGCCCTGCTGACACGAGAAATTGGGCCTACCTTTGCCCGTGCCATGCGGCCTTGGGTGCTGGGCGCATGGATATTTCTGACGATTGGCATCACGGCCGGATCCTATTGGGCATATTACGAGTTGGGTTGGGGCGGCTGGTGGTTCTGGGATCCGGTTGAAAACGCTTCGTTGATGCCGTGGCTCGCTGCCACCGCGCTGCTTCATTCCGTTTCGGTGCTGGCGGCACGCAACGCCCTGCGAACCTGGACCGTGATGCTGGGGGTTGTGGCCTTTTCCATGTCGATGGTTGGAACATTCCTGGTTCGTTCAGGTATTCTGACCAGCGTTCACGCTTTTGCGGTTGATCCGACCCGCGGCGCCTTCATCCTGGCGTTACTGACGGTATACATTGGCGGTGCGCTGAATCTGTTCGCGATCCGGGCGTCGACCATCAACGAAGGTGAACGGTTCCAGATTACCAGCCGGGAAAGTGCGTTGGTGATTAACAACGTTCTGCTGACCTGTACGCTGGCAATCGTACTGCTGGGCACGCTTTATCCGCTGATTACCGAAGCAATGGGCTACAGCGTCTCGATCGGGCCGCCCTATTTCAACCCGATGTCGGCACTGTTCGTACTGCCGATGCTGGTGGTGTTGGCCGTGGGGCCATTGCTGCGATGGCGGCGCGACTCCTTTGCCCGGCTCAGGCGTGTGCTGGTACTGCCTGTGCTGGTGCTTGCGGGGGCGATCATTGCTGCGGCGTTTGCAGGGGTCAGACCGATGCCGCTGCTGGGCTTGGCGCTGGCGCTGGGTTTGGCAATTGCCACGTTATTGCCGCTTCGCGGGCGCCGGCTGCGCACGGTAACACTGCCGCTGTGGGGCATGGTTACCGCACATTTCGGACTGGCCGTGGCACTGTTTGGCATGGCCTCCGACAGTGCCTTTACGGTTGAGCGCCTGGTGGCGGTCCGCGCCGGGGACAGTGTTGCAGTGGGACCGTGGCAGGTGCGACTGGAACAGATTATGCCGGTTGCGGGTCCGAACTGGACGGCGCTGGAAGCTACGGTTCAGGCCAGTTACGAAGGCGGCGCGCCGCGTGAAATGCATCCCCAGGCCCGCAGTTTCTGGTCGCCCCAACAGGGCACCAACGAGAGTGCTTTGGCCACGCGATGGAACGGGCAACTGTATGTCGTTTTGGGCGAGGAGGCAGAAGATGGCCGTTGGCAGCTTCGGCTGTGGTGGAAGCCGTTTGTCACCCTGATCTGGTTTGGAGGGCTACTGGTCGCGCTGGGTGGTGTACTGGCGCTGCTGGGGCGTGTTGCGAGCGACATCCGCCGGATCATCGCGCAAGACAAGATCGCTTACCGCCGGACGAGGCAAGGCCGATGACCGCGCCTGTTGCAACCGGCAAAAGGTCGGCAATGGTACTATGGCTTCCGGCCTTGTTGTTTTCCGGTTTTGTTGCGGTGGTGGCGTACAACCTTAGCAACCCGGCAGAACGGGTGGTGCGGTCTGCCCTGATTGGCAAACCACTGCCACAATTTGCGCTGCAACCTGCGATAAGCGGTCAGCCTGGCCTCAGCCGGACGGACATGGCCGATGGCAAGGTGCGCTTGCTTAACATTTTCGCCAGCTGGTGCATCCCTTGCGCCGTGGAAGCACCGCAGCTGGCGCAAATCAAGGCATCTGGCGTCGAAGTGGTTGGTGTCGCCATCCGTGACCGACCGGAAGAACTTCAGGCCTTCCTTGATCGCAACGGCAATCCATACAGCCGGATCGGTGCAGATAACGTCAGTGCTATCCAGTTTTCACTTGGCTCATCCGGCGTGCCAGAAAGCTTTGTGATCGATGGCAAGGGTGTGATCCGTTATCAGCATATCGGAGAGATCCGTCCCGAGCAGGTGCAGTTGATCCTGCAGCAGATCGAGGAGGCCGGCCGATGAAACTGGCCATCGCAGCTGCATTCGCCCTGGCCCTTGCGGCGCCGGTATATGCCGACGGGACCATGCCGCCAGCACCCTATGCCTACACGCAGCTGAATGTGCCGGCTCAGGAGGCTCAGGCCAAGGCGCTGATGGAGACAATTCGTTGCCTGCAATGCCAGGGCCAGTCGATCGCGGATTCCGACGCCCCAATTGCGGGGGATATGCGCAACCAGATTCGCCTCCGCATTCAAGCTGGCGAGGACCCTGAGGCGATTCGTGCCTGGCTGGTCGAGCGGTATGGCGACTATGTCAGTTACGCGCCGCGGGTGACCTCCCAGACGTGGCCGCTCTACGCCGCACCGCTCATTCTGCTGGCATTGGCGGCGCTTTTGTTGCGCAGGCGCTTTATCACGGAGAGTCCGGCATGATCTGGGTGTGGGTCTTGGCGGTGGCAGTGGCGGCGTTCGTAACGCTTGCCTGGGTACTGAAAACACCGCGCAACGGATGGGAAGCCATTGGTGCCGCTCTGGCGGTAGGGCTGGCCGGGTTTGCGCTGCAAGCGAACCCCGCTCAGCCCGGTGCGGCGAAGCAGGCTCAGCAACGTGCCGACAAGTCGGGTGCCGCACTGGTGGAGGCGCGGCGACAGCTGGCTGGCGAATCGGCCATGCCCAATCAGCCCAACCGCTGGATGATCATCGCCGACGCGTTGTCCCGCAACGGTCAGTTCGGTGATGCGGCCGGGATAGTCGCAGGCGCGGTGGAAACCGATCCCCGCAATGCGAACGCGTGGTTGTCACTGGCCAACAACCTCGTCGCGCATGCCGAGGGCACGCTGACTCCGGCGGCGCAGTATGCTTATCGCCGGGCGGCACTAGCAGATCCGGCGCATCCGGGACCGCCGTTTTTCCTTGGTCTTGCACTGGCCGGAAACGGTAAATTGGCGGAGGGACGTGCGGTCTGGGCCGACCTGTTGAAGCGTGCTCCAACCGGTGCCCCCTGGCGAGAGGATCTGGCTGCTCGTCTGAAACGGCTGGATGATTTCATCGCCGCACAGCCTGCTCCGTCCAGCCAGCCCAGGTAAAATGCTGATATCTGGACCGGCGTTACGCCAGGTGCTAGGCGCGGTCTCTTGCGCAGACTCACGGGGGTTGCGGGTTGCATGAGTAGCAGTGATCAAAATGCGGTGTCTGGGCAAGCCACCGATTCTGGGCATCACGTTGAAGGGCACGGCCATCATCATGGTGGACTTATCGCGCTGGCGATCGGTGCGATCGGTGTCGTCTTCGGTGACATTGGTACCAGCCCGTTATACGCATTTCGTGAGACCTTTGCATCGCACCATGGTGTCCCGGGCATCCAGGTCGATCCGGTGCATATTCACGGGGTTTTGAGCCTGGTGTTCTGGTCGATGATGATTGTGGTGACGTTCAAATATGTCCTCACCATCATGAAGGCAGACAACAAGGGGGAGGGCGGCAGCCTCGCATTGCTCGCTCTGATCAACCGCAAGTCCGAAAATGCGAAATGGACGGGGCCGTTCATTCTGCTGGGCGTGTTTGCCACCGCGCTGTTCTATGGCGACTCAATGATTACCCCGGCCATGTCGGTGCTTTCGGCAACTGAAGGGCTGCAGTACGTCCATCCTGGCTTCAAGACGTGGATCGTGCCGCTGGCAGTAGCGATCCTGTTCGCACTGTTCGCAATCCAGTCCCGGGGGACTGAGCGGGTGGGCAAGCTGTTTGGCCCGATCATGTTGCTCTATTTTCTTACCCTGGCGGCTCTTGGCGCAATGCATCTGGCTGCTATGCCGGCGGTCATTCTGGAGACGATCAACCCGCTCAACGCCGTGAAATTCTTTATGACCGATGGATTTCGCGCTTTTGTTGCGATGGGCAGCGTGGTGCTGGCTGTAACCGGGGCTGAAGCGCTTTACGCAGATATGGGGCATTTCGGCCGCAAGCCAATCGGGGTGAGCTGGATGACCTTCGTTCTCCCATCGCTGATGCTCAATTATATGGGTCAGGGGGCAATGGTGCTCTCGACGTCGCCGGATCAGGCAGTGCAATTGATCAAGGATCCCTTCTTTCTGATGATCCCTGACATGGTGCGGATACCGGTCATCTTCCTGGCCATTGCAGCAACAATCATTGCCAGCCAGGCGGTCATCTCAGGCGCGTTCAGCCTTACCCAGCAGGCGATCCAACTCGGCTTCATGCCGCGTATGCAAATCAAGCATACCAGTGCGGCGGCTGCGGGTCAGATCTATATCCCGGTGATCAACTGGGGCCTGATGATCATGGTCATCGTTCTGGTGCTGTTTTTCCGCTCATCCAGTAATCTGGCTGCTGCTTATGGCATCGCGGTCACGGGGGCGATGTTCATCGATACACTGCTGCTGGCTGCTGTTCTGATCTCGTTGTGGCATTGGCCGGTGTGGAAGGCCGCGCCTTTGATTGCCGTATTCATCGTGGTCGATATGGCTTACCTCGGGGCTAACCTGCTCAAGGTCCCTCAGGGTGGATGGGTTCCGCTGGCGATCGGGTTTTTCATCTTCACCTTGCTGACGACCTGGTCGCGCGGGCGCAAACTCATGCGGCAATCCATGGCGGAAGGGACGATCCCGATGGAGGTGTTCGCCAAGAGCGCTCATTCGAGCGCCACCCGCGTTCCGGGCACTGCGATCTTCATGGCCAGCACGGCGGC
>JAFLDC010000105.1 GCA_017302775.1 Sphingomonadales bacterium | reverse complement strand
GTTCTCTCCATATGTTCTGGAGAAGACAACATAGGATACCGGCCTGCCGTCCAGGCGTGCCACATAGATGCGGTGCTCGCCGCCCGGTTCGATGCTATCGAACGACGAGACAAGGTGGCGCAAATGCTTGGCGCCCTTTTGCTTCAACCATTGTTGGTTTATTTCAATCAGGTCCGGGCGCATGGCCCGGTAGTCCTGTACGTTATCGATCCGATCAATGGTGAAGCCGTATCGCTGGCCATGGGCAATCTTCCGTCGTACCTGCCGGTACTGGCTGCCGATCAATTGCTTCTCACCAAAACGCAAAGAGTAACTCGCCCCCAGTTGGTCGGCCCTAAACCCCAGCTTTGTGAGCATTTCTGTATCATCGGGCGGCATGTGAACGAAACTGGGCAGAAGGCGCTGGGCATCGGCCCATGCCACGAATTCGCGGATTGCGGCCGGTCGATCTTTGGCGCGCCCCACTACACCGCCTATCGAAATCACGTGACGGCCGTGCTCGAAATATCCGATAGTCCCGCCGCTACGCGAACGAAATTGGGTCGCATTGTTCAAGCGCAGCAAAACTCCCAGAGGGTGCCTGCATCCCGCATCAAGAACCGATTGCCAATCATCTGGGGTGCCTTGGGGCCTTATCATCGAATTTCCATCTGGTTGAAGCTTCATCCATGAGGCGTTATCATGGCGAAACGGAATAATTATGCATAACTATTAAATTGAATCGTGCTCCATAAAAAGAACACTCAAATCTATTTGAAGAAAAATGCAATATCAATCATGTTTTGTCGATTGTAATATGAATTATAAATTCATGCTTCCCATCGTAAGGGGTGCCGATTCTGATCATGTTGCCTCCGGGGTGCAGTTGGTCAGCGCACTGTGTGCGCGTTACTGAGAGGCATTCATCGAAAATTCAAATGTGATCGATGGCGTAAAAGCATTGACCTGACGGCTTGATGGCGCAATCATCGCTCATCACATTGTGCAGCAAGATAAATCGTTGGATCGGCGCTTTTTTGTATACGTACTTATCTGTGCTTTTTTGGGAAAAGCATGATTTTGATGGAGTAGCCGGTGGGCGGTAGGCAGAAATTTCTGCGATGCAATCGGACGGGCGGCCTGATTAAATATCTCCTTTGCACATTCTTTTTGGCTTTGGCTGGATGTGGCGACGAAACTCCGTCCCCGGTGGCTGCGCAGCCGCTGCAGGTCCGCATTGCCAAAGTCGGAACTGAATTGCAGCCTGATGGCCTGATCGCATCCGGAACCGTTGTCTGGCGCCGTGAGACACCGTTGGGGTTTACCAGCGCCGGGAAGATCAAACAGATCAATGTCAGCGAAGGCGATACTGTCCGCGCAGGACAAGTACTTGCCAGGCTTGACAGCACTACGGTGGATTCCTCGCTCGCAAGTGCGATTGCAGAGCGGAATCGGGCAAAGGCCGAATATGATCGCAGCAACCGACTGTACGGCCAGGGGTGGGTGACGCGATCTCGGGTTGAGAGTGCGCGTGCTGCGATGCTTGTCGCCGATGCGAATCTGCGCGCCGCAAATTTTCAGCAAAACAACGCGGTCATAACGGCCGAGACGAGTGGCATTGTCTTGGTAAGAACCTCCGAGCAAGGACAGGTCGTGGCGCCGGGGGTACCGGTCCTGACACTTGGCGTGATCGGGGAGGGACTGGTCGTCCGCATTCCATTGAGTGAGGCAGACATGCGCCGCGTCGTTGTGGGATCTGTGGCAACGATCAGCCTGTCGGGTGGGGACAAAGCGGTGGGCCGCGTTATCGAAGTGCCTGGGCGTGCGGATCCGAGAACGGGCACGTTCAACATTGAGGTCTCGATACCGATCAAAGCGGCTCGAGCCGGTGACGTGGTGGAGGTGAAGTTCCTTTCTGCACCCGTGGCGGGGGCTCTGCAGATTGCGGTTCCGCCAAATGCCGTATTTGGCGCGCGGGCCGGGGAGGGATTTGTTTATGTTGTCAGGCCGGATATGCGCAGTGTCCGGCTTCGTAAGGTAGAACTCGCGGAAGCCACTGACAATGCCGTGCGGGTAAAGGGCGGTCTCATGCCCGGTGAATGGATCGCGGTATCACGCATCGACAAACTGACTGATGGGGAAGCCATCATGCCGTTGATTCAGCGGTAATGTGCAGCGGTATCATGGCGTGATGAACCCGGCCGCTCTTGCCGTACGCAACTGGCAGGTGATGCTGATTGCGTTCGTGGCTGCCACGCTTCTGGGCATCAGTGCATTTCTGAATATCCCGCGGTCGGTTGATCCGCATTTCCCGACGGCGTTCGTGATTGTTACCGTTGTCGCACCGGGGCTTGATGCCGCCAACGTCGAAGAGACAATCGCAAAGCCGATAGAAATAGCCCTTCAGGGGCTCGACCGCGTTCGCGAAATCCGATCGACCTCGACAGACGGCGTGGCGGTCGTTTCAATTGATTTCCTGCACGGAACCGACGGAGAGCAATCGCTTGATCGCACTGTTCGCGTTGTGCAGGCGATCCGTGATCGGTTGCCGCAGGGTGTGGCCCGCATCACTTACCGGCGGCCCAGGACAACCGATGCGGCGGTCCTGCAACTGGCGGTCCTCAGCGAGGATGCAAACTGGCGGCGCATGGTCCTCACGGCGCAGGATTTGCGGGACCGGTTGTCGGTTGTGCCGGGAGTCAGGGAAGTGGCCATCGACGGGGCTGCCCAGCCCGAGGTTCGGGTTGCGATCGACAGCGGGCGGCTGGCTGAACTCGGCGTGCCGGCCAGCGCCGTGACCGATGCCCTGCGCGCCGGCGGTGTCGATCTGGCGGTAGGTTCCGTATCGTCGGGTGATCGCCGCTTCAACGTTGATGCGGGCGGGGCTTATCGAAGCCTGGACGCCGTACGGAACGTGCCCGTGCGCCTCGCAAATGGCAGCACGCTGCGTGTCGGGGATGTTGCGGCAGTGGACTGGGCCGAAGCGGAACGGCTCCAGATAGCGCGACTTAATGGTAAACGCGCGTTGTGGGTGACGGTGCGTCAAAAGGACAATGAGGACGCCAGCTCGCTGCGCAACGTTCTGGTTTCGAAGATCGAGCATTTTCGAGGCGGCATGCCGCCGGACATCAAACTGGCGATTACCTTCGATCAAAGCAATGACATCACCGAACGGCTGAAGCTGCTGGGGCGCGACTTTCTTATCGCGCTGACGCTGGTTCTCATCACGCTGTTGCCGCTTGGCTTGCGGTCATCGCTTATCGTCATGATTTCGATTCCGCTAAGCCTTGCCATTGGCGTGCTTGTCCTGGCACTGTTCGGGTTCACGCTCAATCAGATTAGTATAGCCGGATTCATTCTGTCGCTTGGCTTGCTGGTCGACGATTCCATCGTGGTCACAGAAAATATCGAGCGCCACATTCGCGGCGGCGCAGCGCCAATTTCAGCGGCAATTTCCGGTGCAAGCGAGATCGGTCTCGCGGTGCTCGGATCGACGCTCGTGCTCATACTCGCGTTCCTGCCGTTAGCCATGCTGCCTGAAGGTTCGGGTGACTTTGTGCGCGGAATGCCGCTGGCTGTGATTTCGACCGTAGCTTCCTCGCTTGTTGTTTCGATGACGGTCATCCCATTTCTTGCCAGTCGGCTGCTTAAGGACAGCGGCGAACATGGAAATCGCTTTCTGCAACTGGTCACCGCCGGAATAGAGCGCAGCTACGCGCCGACGTTGCACCGGGCGTTGAATGCGCCGTGGCGATGGTTCGCCGGGGCAATGGCCCTGTGCGTTCTTTCGCTCGGGTTTATCCCGTTACTGGGCTTCAGCCTGTTCCCTGCAGCCGAAACGCCGTATTTCCTGGTGCGCATCGAACTGCCCGAAGGCAGCAGTATCGCCGCGACCGATCGCGTGGTCCAATCCATCTCGCGCGATATCGCGCGTGAACCCTTGGTCGTCGATCGCATGGAAAACGCGGGCCGCGGTAATCCGCAACTCTACTACAATCTAGCCGCACGAGAAGAACGCCCGCGGTATGGCGAGATATTTGTGACGATGAAGGAGTGGGATCCGGATGAAGGCAGCGCGCTTCTGCAACGGCTTCGTGACCGGTTTCAGCACCATCCGGACGCGCGCGTAACCGTCGTCAATACTGAAAACGGGCCGCCAGTGGATGCCCCGGTCGCCGTCCGGATCAGCGGCCCCGATCTTGCCGTTCTCAAGCAGCTCTCGGCTCAGGTGGCGCAAATCATGCAGCAGACACCCGGCTTGCGCGATGTCGACAACCCCGTCGCTTACGACCGGGTTGATCTGGATTTGCACGTCGATGAGGCGCGGGCGAGACAACTGGGCGTGCCCGCAGGAGCTGCCCGGCGGGCTGTCCGTCTGGCGATCGGCGGTGAGACCGCCAGCAGCTTCCGCGATGATGAAGGCAACAGCTGGCCGGTGACAGTCAGGCTGCCGATGGCAGGCAGTCAGCCGATTTCCGCGCTCGAGCGGGTTTATGTCCCGCGCGCGGATGGCACTGCCATTCCGCTTGGCCAGATCGCGCGACCGGAGCTTAAGACGTCACCGCCTCAGGTCATGCGACGCGAGTTGCAACGGACGGTAACGATCAGCGCCTATAATCAGCCGGGCCGACTGGCCTCCAAGCTCAACAATGACGTGCAGGAACGGTTGCGCGGGCTGAAATTGCCGCCCGGCTACGCGCTTTCCGCCGGGGGTGAAGCGGAGGTGGCGAAGCGCAGTTTTGCGGGATTGGGGCAGATCCTGTTGCTGGTGGTTATGGGAATATTCGCGGTTCTCTTGCTTGAATTTGGCAATTTCAGAGACACCATTGTGGTCGCGGGGGTCATTCCTCTTGGAATGCTGGGCGGGCTCACTGCGCTGTTTCTGACCGGAAATTCCTTGTCCTTTCTTGCGCTTATCGGGTTTGTTGCGCTTGTCGGGATTGAAATCAAGAATTCGATCCTGCTCGTCGATTTCGCGTCCCAGCTGCGCCGCGGCGGGATGGAACTGCGTGATGCGATCGAACGGGCAGGTTCGGTACGGTTTCTGCCGGTGCTGCTGACCAGTCTGACGGCAGTTGGCGGCCTTTTGCCGCTCGCGCTGAGTGGATCGCTACTTTATGCGCCGGTCGCATGGGTCCTGATAGGTGGCCTTGCTGTTTCGACTATTATGGGAAGAATAGTAACTCCGGTTCTGTATCTTATAGTATCTCAGAAGGATTGAATTTAATTGTATTGACGTGCTCTATATTGCAATATTTAATCATTGAGTGATCCGAACACTATTTGTTTGGATTCGTATGTTGATTTCATGGATGCAAGTGGAGAGCCGGCTATGCCTGTCACCCAGACAAAATTTCCAATGCGTGGAATAGACAATCTGCCAGTCGGGGAACTGGTGGGGCCAGCTCTCGATCCGACAAAACCCAATTCAGCCTGCATCGGTATCGGCGTTCGTGCGGTGTGCAACTATGATTGCATCTACTGTTATGCCGGACATTCGACCAAGCGGGGCGATCTGACCGTGGAGCAGTATGTCGACGTTGTTGAGCAAGCGGCTGATCTTGGTGTGCGGACACTGATTATGACCGGCGCCGGTGGCAAATCAGAGCCCGGTCTTTTCAAAGGCTTGTTGCCGATCATTGAGGCGGCGAGGGCAAACGGAATCAACGTTGCCATCTTTACCAACGGTTCTCAGTTCGGAGACGACAAGATCTCCGCAGTTCATGGCCTGTCGGCCCGCGAAATGGCCAGCCGCCTTCGCGAACTTGGCGTGTCGCTGTTTCTGGCCTGCGAGAGCATGCAGCCTGAGCTTTACAGCGCGATAGTGAAGCGGCCGTATGACGCCTTTGGCAAAGCGCTGGAAAACCTGCTTGATCTGGGTTGGACGAACGTGCCTGGCGAGCCAACCTCGGTCACTATCAGCGCCGTCGTGATGCGCGACAATTTTGACGAATTGCCGACGTTGCGCGAATTTGCCCACGGCAATGGCTGGCAGTTCATCTGCAAATTCCCGACACTGGCGGGAAGTGCGCTGGATCACCGCGACATGTTCTTCACACCGCGGGAAGCTGCCGAGCGGCACGACATTGTCGCAGCGCTGCGCGACAAACCAGAGACGCTGACGGTTACGCATGACGGCAAGGAATACTGTCTGGTCAATCAGATCGGAATGTCTTTCGATAACCTGGGGGCGCCGCTGAACTGTCTGTCCGGCTGTGAAATCAGCAAGGACGAAGCAGTCAACCTCAAGTCCATGCGGCTCGCCGACATTATTCTTCAGAAAAAGCGGTTGGCCGATATGGGGATTGGCAATTGCCCGAAGAAGGCGGCTTTCTATGACTTCAAGGTCCCGGAACGTGTCGCTTGAGCGTGGGCTGTATGTTCCACGTACGCTCAGTCACAAATCGCGGGTCGTTTGAGCCATGTCTGCAGTCTTGAATCTGATCGCCGAATATACATCGGGCACCTCGTTCCAGGCGTTCCTTCGGAACCTCGAAGACATGCATCCATTGGCGTTCGGGCTGATTGACCCGAAGTACCAAGGCGACCCGGATTTTGATGGTTTTGCCGAATGCATGAATCGCGTTTCGTGGGAGTTTGAGGCGACCGGCGACGGGCGTGGGAGCTCTTACAATCTCGCTCAGCATCAATTTGATCGTAATCGGGCGAAAGGAATGGCCCGGTTGCTGGACCTTGCAACCCGAAATGGACCCCGAGTTGCAGGGCGCGGCTTCGTTTTACTTGACGCACTGGCCGGGGATGGAACGGTCAGCCGGTTCGCATCGACCTTGTCAGGCAGTAGCGAACTCAACATCATATCGGCCGACATTTCCTCCTACATGATTGATTGCTGCGTAAGACAGGGGCTCCCTTGTGTGCGTCAGTCAGCAACGCAAAGCCTGATGCGGGACGATGTGCTCGACGCCGTGATGATTGCTTACGGCACACATCATATCCCGCCGGCTGAACGTGCGGTTGCCATTGCCGAGGCACGTCGGACGATCGGGCCGGGAGGGCGCCTGGTTGTTCACGATTTTGAAGTCGGATCGGTGATGGACGTGTGGTTCAAGGAGGTGGTTCACCCCTATTCCATGACCGGCCATGCGCACGATCACTTCACCGCTGAGGATTTCGAGAACTACTTTGCCACCGCTGGTTTTGACAACGTTGAGATCCTGAGATTCCGTGATCCGTTCGAAGCCGTGGGCGAAAGTGAACACACGGCCCGTCGCGGTTTGGTTGAGTTCCTGCACGCTATGTACGGTCTCGATCGGTTGCCACTGCGCTGCGATGCAGACTACGCCGCGCTCGAAGCGCAGATCGATCGGATTTTCGGCGGCATCGAGATCGAACTGCAAGGTGGCCTTTATCTCGCCCGTGCCGCGCGGGATGCCATCGTTGCCACTGCGACCAAATAGTTCCGTGCCGCGGCATCAGGCGAACTTGAGCCGTTTCCAACAAGGGAGATGATATGGTTGAGATCAACGACGCTACTCTGCGCGAAGGCAATCAGGCATCGGGCGTCAAATTCTCGATCGAGGACAGTGTTCGGATCGCCATTCTGCTGGACGAGCTTGGCGCGGACATGATCGAAATCGGACATCCGCTGGCGAACGCGAATGAATTTGCCAGAGCGAAGGCGGTTGCCGATCTGGGGCTGCGCGCGGACGTGGTCGCGCATGCCCGCGCCCATCCTGATGATATTCGCGCCGTGGCGGAAACCGGCGCGCAGTGGATTGGGATTTTCTTGGGCGTGAATGACATTACCATGAAGGCCCGGGTGCTGGGCCACAGCTTTTCGCAATTGGTCGACAAGGTGGTGGTGGCGGTCCGGGCTGCCAAGAACGCAGGCCTGCGCGTTCGTTACAGCTGTGAAGATGCGAGCCGCACGGACGAAAAGTTTCTGCTGGATGTCTTTTCAGCCGCGATCGAGGCCGGTGCCGACAGAATCTGTTATGCCGATACGATCGGCCACGCTTCACCGCAG
>JAFLDC010000104.1 GCA_017302775.1 Sphingomonadales bacterium | reverse complement strand
CACTTATGGCGAACGTGCGGTCGATACCTTCTATGTCACGGACCTGCTCGGTGAAAAGCTCGATGCCGGTCCCCGGCTCAAAACGGTCGAGAAGAAATTGCTCGAAGCCGCGGATGAGCGATCGGTTGAGGTGGCTGCAGCCTGATCAATCGGCGGCTTTGGCGGCGAACTGATCGAAGGCTTCTATCGCCTGTGCGGCATACATCAGGCTTGGCCCGGCACCCATGTAGATCGCCAGGCCCATCGTTTCCATGATTTCCTCGCGTGTCGCGCCGTGCTGCAGCGCCGCCTTGGCGTGGAAAGCGATGCAACCATCGCAGCGGATCGCCACCGCTATGGCAATCGCCAGCAGTTCCTTGGTCTTGGTATCAAGTGCGCCGCCGGTGGTCGCTGCCGCCGCCATGGCAGAGAAGCTTTTCATTACGTCCGGGCTGCCCAGCCGCACCTGCTTGATCGCTGCGGACAGTTCGTCCGCCATGGTTGGCCAATCCTTGTGCATCGTCCTGCCTTCCGATCAGCGTGAAATGCTCTGAATCTTGCGCGCGACGGCCCATGACACCGGCAGCGATGCGACGAATCCCACGGCTGCGGCGATCGCGATCGGTTGCCAACCCGGCAACCGCGCGGCGAGTACGGCGGTTACCCCAGCGCCCATCAGCGTAGTCGATATGACTGCGTGAAGAATCCACATCAACCTGTCCACGATTCCACCTCCTTACACTGGATTGCATCAGCGAATGCTAATTCAAAGGAGCTTGGCGTCGTTGATCCCGGTCAACCCAGGTCAGATTTGCAAGTGCTGATCCTGAATGGCCCGTCTACGCAGGCGGCGCACATGGCGAAGCCAGCGTTGGCCGATCCCGGCGAGTGCGACAAGCATCGCCAGCAGCAGGACCGATCTGATCAGCGTGTGGGGCGCAGTCAGGATCAACGCGATCGCGCCGACCAGCATCACGCCCAGCGCGCAGAAGGCGTAGCCAGGACCGGTAAATGGAACTCTGCGTTTCATGGTGTTGAAACTGACAGAGTGATGTGTCGTTCCTGCGACTCATCTCAGCCTATAAGCGCCTCGGCGATTTGTACCGCATTCAGCGCGGCGCCTTTACGCAGATTGTCACCCACCACGAACAGGGCAAGACCGTGCGCGACGGTGGGATCAGGCCGAACCCGGCCGACAAACACGGGATCCTTGCCGGTCGCCTCAAGCGGGTTGGGCACTTCGGTTATAACAACGCCCGGCGCTGAACCCAGCAGCTGAAGCGCGCGTGCTACGCTGATGGGGCGGTCGAATTCGGCGTTGATCGACAGCGCGTGGCCTGTGAACACCGGCACGCGGACGCAGGTGCCCGAAACCGGCAGCGCAGGGATGCCAAGAATCTTGCGGCTTTCATCACGCAGTTTGAGCTCCTCTTCGGTATAGCCGTCTTCCCCCAGAACATAGTTCAGTGGCACAACATTGTGCGCGATCGGTACAGCCCATTTTTCCGCCGCAGGCAGCAGCGCGTCGTGCCCGCCATTGGCCAGTTGACGCGCCCGATCGCCAACATGATCGATCTGCCGCGCCAGCACGTCGATTCCTTCCTGGCCGCCACCGGACACCGCCTGATAAGTTGAGATAACCAGCCGCTTGAGACCGGCTTCGTCATGCAGTGGCTTCAATACGGGCATGGCAGCCATGGTCGTGCAGTTCGGGTTGGCGATGATACCTTTGGGCAAGTCGGCTGCGGCGTCTGCATTGACCTCGGCCACCACCAACGGAACATCCGGGTCTGATCGCCAGGCGGAACTGTTATCGATTACAACCGCCCCGGCCGCGGCGACCTTGGGGGCGAGCGCTTTTGAAGTGGATCCACCTGCGCTGAACAGCACTATATCAAGGCCGGTGAAATCCGCCGTGGCGGCATCTTCTATCTTTACGCCATCGACGATCTTGCCCGCTGAACGCACTGAGGCGAACAGACGCAGCGTGGCAATGGGGAAATGGCGCTGCTTGAGGATCGCCAGCATGGCCTGCCCGACCACGCCGGTCGCGCCGACAATACCGACGTTAAGCTTCTGTCCTGCGGCGAAACGATGAACCATGATGCTACTCCTGAGAAAATGGAGAGCAGCGCGGGGTTCATTGTCCTGTTGGAAGCCCCGCCTGCTCAGCTGCGGGGCGGGTCGTTCGGGTGCCTTAGCCAAGCACCGCCACAACCGGTCCCGCGCAGGCGGTCGGTTTGGTGGTAATGCTAGTGATTAGCATGCTCGACATGGGTCGCGCCTCTAACGCGGGTTTGGCGCAATGGCAATGCCCTTGTGGTTCTCAGGGTGAAATAATCGTGCTTCGTGCGATCAGGCGCTCCTAAAGGCGTGACTGATCGGGTATCGCCTGTCGCGGCCGAAATTCCGGGTTCCCAGCTTGACCCCAGGAGGGGCCTGACGCCGTTTGTATTCCGCCACATTGAGCAGCCGCTCGATCCGCACCACGGTGTCGCGGTCAAATCCCTCCCCGGCCAGCTGGTCAACGCTTTTTTCCTGCTCGACCAGCCCCAGCAGGATCCCGTCAAGCACTGGATAGGGCGGCAGCGAATCTTCGTCCTTTTGATCCGGGCGTAGTTCGGCCGATGGTGGCCGGGTGATGATGCCCTGCGGCATGACCGGGCCATCGGGGCCTAGTCCGATTCTGGGCTTGTGCTGGTTGCGCCATTCACTGATCCGGAACACAGTCATCTTGTAGGCGTCTTTCAAAGGGTTGTAGCCGCCGGCCATATCGCCATAGATCGTGGCGTAGCCGACGCTCATCTCGCTTTTGTTGCCGGTGGTCAGCAGCATTGGTCCGAACTTGTTGCTGAGTGCCATCAGAGTAAGGCCACGGATGCGCGATTGGACATTCTCTTCGGTAATATCGACCTCGACGTCGGCAAAAGTGCCGGACAGCATTTCGTCAAAAGCCACAACCGCAGGGTTGATCGGGATCGTTTCATAGCGGCACCCGATCATGCGCGCACATTCGGTAGCCAGATCAAGACTGAGCTGGCTGGTAAACCGGCTTGGCAGCATCACGCACCACACGCGTTCGGGCCCCAGCGCATCCGCGGCAATCGCCGCGCAGATCGCACTGTCTATCCCGCCCGAGAGGCCCAGAACCACGCCGGGAAAGCGATTGCGATCGACATAGTCCCGCAGCGCAAGAACCATTGCGCAATAGACGTCCTCGGGATGTTCGGCGAGCGGTGCGAGCATACCCTGATCGCAGCGCCAGCCGGTCGCCGTGCGGGTCCACCGTGTGGTGGTTTCCTGCTCCTCCCAGTCGCTCATCTGGATCGCCAGGCTGCCATCGCCGTTGATGACGAAGCTGGCGCCATCGAACACCAGTTCATCCTGACCGCCAACCCGGTTGAGGTAAGCCAGCGGCAGCCCCGTATCAACCGCGCGGCGTTTGGCCACACCATCGATCCGCAGCGTATCCTTGTCGATCTCGTACGGACTGCCGTTGATGCAAATCAGCAGTTCCGCGCCGAAATCGGCCAGATGACGGCAGACATCCGGATGCCAGATATCCTCGCAGATCGGCAGTCCGATCATGACACCGCGGAACACCACCGGCTCTGGCAGCGGGCCAGGGTGGAACAGGCGGACCTCGTCAAAGGTGCCATAATTGGGCAGTTCATGTTTAAGCCGAACGGCAGCAACTTTGCCGCCGTCAAGCAACGCAACACCATTGTGCAACGCGCCGTCGATCACAAAAACCGAGCCGACCAGCATTGCTGGCCCACCGTCCGCGGTGTGATCGGCCATTTGTTCGAGCTGCGCCGCAGCGCGCGCTATCAGGGCCGGTTTGAGCACAAGATCTTCGGGCGGATAGCCGATCAGCTGCATCTCCGGGAAGACGATCAGGTCGGCCCCGGCTGCGCGGGCGCGGTCACGTGCGGCAAGCATCGCAGCGGCATTGCCGGCAAGGTCCCCGACGACCTGGTTCAATTGGGCGAGGGTAATGGAAAGCGTATCGACCATAGTGCTTTCCTAGGGGCAAGGAAGCGGTTAGCCAATGCCCACAATCGGGAGAGAAGAATGTTCGAAGCTGCCTTTGCCCAAGCTGATGTACCCGGTGCGGTCGGGATGATCGTAGACCGCGACGGAGTGCGGTATGCCAGCGCGCTTGGCGTGACCGATGTGGATACCAAGACGCCGATCGCCCTCGACACCCCGTTCCAGATCGCCTCGATGACCAAAGCCTTGGCGACGGCGGCAGCGATGCAGCAGGTTGAGGCCGGGCGGCTCAGTCTGGATGCGCCGATTGGCGATGTCCTGCCTGAGCTTGCGCAGGCGCAAGTGTTGACCGGTTTCGACCAGCATGGCCAGCCACAACTGCGCCCGGCCGCGCGGCCGATCACTTTGCGTCACCTGCTCACGCATACCGCCGGGTTTGGCTATTTCTTCATTCATCCCGAGCTGCTGCAGTATTTTGCGGCAGTTGGCATGCCGGCGCCCGGGTCGTTGTCTGCAATTAGGACGCCGTTGCTCTATGATCCGGGCGACAAGTGGGAGTATTCGGTCTCGATCGACTGGGCCGGGCTGGCGGTAGAGGCAGTGACGGGCACCGGGCTGGGCGACTACATGGCGGAGCACCTGTTCGCCCCGCTCCATATGACCGGGACCGGGTTTTTCGAGGATCTTCCGGCGCGCGCGGCAAAGGTTCATGCCCGTGGAGAAGATGGCGCTCTGCGGGTCCAGCCCATGTTCCTTGGTGGGGGAGAGTATCATAATGCTGGCGGCGGGCTGATCGGGACTGCCCCGGATTACGCGCGCTTCATCCGTGCAATCCTGCGGGGCGGTGAACTGGATGGACAGCGGATACTTGCAGTCGAAACAGTTGCCGAGATGAGTCGAAACCAGATCGGCGGGCTGCGGGCAGGATACATGGGCAGCGCCATGCCGCACCTGGCCCCGCCCTATGATGGCTTCCCGGATCAGCACACCGGCTGGACGCTTGGCTTCCTGACGAATCCGGAGCCTGGCCCCAACGGGCGGTCACCTGGCAGCCTGAATTGGGCCGGGATTTTCAATTCCTACTACTGGATCGATCCTGCCAAGGGCATTGGCGGCGTGTTCATGAGCCAGCTTTCCCCGTTTGGCGATCCGGGAGCGCTCGCTTGTTTCGGTGCTTTGGAGCGGATGGCCTACGGACTGAGGAAATGATCGCGCCGGGCCGAGGCCAGTCACCAGAAATGGTCCCGTTTGCGGTGCATCGTCCGCGAACATTTATGCAAATCCTGTGCGACGGGTTTACCGCGACGAACATCACGTCGCTGGATTTGCTGCTGGCGGAGATTTTCCGCCTACGCCGGGAATTCCCCGGGCATCAGGTCGTGGCTACGCTCGATGATTTGCAGCAGGCCTGCTATACCTCAGGGCACGGCACCGCGGCGCATGACCTAGACAGCACCGCAGGGCATGATCTGACGGGGCTTGACCCCAAGGCATTTACCGACGGGGAACATCTTGGCTACCTGTCGACCACTTCGGAATTTCCGATCCGTTATAGTAATCTTGCGCGACTGGCTGCGGCTTGTGCCCTGCCTGACCTTCAGAACAAGCTGTTCTGGGACGAACAGGGCGCGGACAACGATCTGGTTTCGATCAATCGCCTTCCGGACCAGGCGTTGCAACTGCATCTGGAGGAGGCAGTCCTGTTCCAGCTTGTGCCGGGTGCCGATCCCGGCGGGCCGATCGCAGCCTTTCCGAATGGGTATTTCGCCAGCGACTTGAGCCCGATCGAGAATTTCGCGCTGGCCTGTCACCTGCACACTGAATACGGATTCCGCCTGTTCGGGATCGGATCCCGCTTCCTGGGATTCGACCGGGACGAGGGATTATCGGTGGAGGCCGCCACGGCGCTTTCGCGGGATCTGATCTCAATCTACGAGGACGTACCCAGGCAAGTCCTAAGCGAGCTGGCACAGACCCTGACGGGCCGGCAGACGGTCTTCATCCGCTATACCGAAAGCTAAAGGGTGCAGCCGCGAAGCATGCCTTGCGCCGGCTGACCGGCCCAAGGTGATTCGCAACCATCCCGTTGAACATGGGCTGGAATTCTACACAGGCCGGCCTTCGCGGCCCGGCAACCGCAGATTTGCGCGCCTTACGGCAAAGTACTGTGCGGGCTTGCAATGTAGGATTTTTGTCGTTCTATATATGTTCCCACCAAGCGCGAGCCATCACATTGCAATTCCGTGATTTTTCACGGGAGACCGGTGTGGCTTGCCTTCAATGCGGAGCAGTAACAATGCAACTTACCGGCCCCTCACAGATCCTGTTTCCGAACGGATCTGGCCAACAAAGCCTGTCCATTTCGGCGACTGGCGCCGTTGGCACCGTGTCCTATCAGGTCACACAAATCCCCGCGACCGTCGCATCGGTTCGCAAGACCGCAACCGGCACGCCCCTAGCTGTCGGGGCGACCTTGACCGCCGCCGAAGCCGCCAATCTGTTCGTCACCCGCACTGCCGGAACCGGGCTTGGTCCGGTGATCGGCACGTCTGCCTGCGTCGGCGTCAAAACGCGCACATTCGTGACCGGCGCCACGGCACCGGCGTTTACCACCGGTTCGGCAACCAGCGTTCAGGCGATTAAGGACGGCAATTTCTGGGAACCGAATTTCCCGACCAGCGGCACCGGCACGCGTACCGTCGATATCCTGATCGATATCGGCACTGCGATGGTGCTGGGCAACATCCCTGACATCCTGATCAGCCTTGGGTATGGCGGCGCCACCACCAATCAGTGGACCGGCGTTACCGCAAAGGGACTGATCTCGACCAACGGCACCGCCGTCACGGTTCTGGGTGCACTGACCATCACCGCCAATGGGATCGAAGGCAACAATCAGAAGAACATCGCTGGCAACGTTACCACTACGGCTTCGGCGCGGTGGGTCGGCGTTCGGCTGGAGAAAGTACCGGTCAACTATCCGCTGATCGTGAAGAACGCGTCGTTCCGTGCGAAAATCACCAGCGGTTACACAACCCTGCCGACTCCCGTTTACTTCTCGGTGAAGGGTACTGATGCCGGCGGTCTTGGCGCAACGATTCCGACCAGTTCGATGCTGGCGGTTCGCTCGCGTACCTTCGTTTCCGGCGCAACCCCGCCGACACTGACCAACAGTTCGATTTCGGGTGTCCAGGCTGGCAACTTCTGGGAACCCAACTTCCCGACCAGCGGCACCGGCACACGCACGGTTGATTTGCTTGTCGACGTTGGCACGGCCCAGGTTCTTGGCCGGATCGATGATATTCAGCTATCGATGGGCTATGGTCCGTACACCTCTGACGCGTGGACCGGCATCGTTGCCAAGGCGCTGATCAGCACGGATGGCGCTGCGGTCACCCCGCTCAACACGCTGACGATCACCGGCAATGCGTCTGAACCATTCAAGGTCAAGAACCTCAGCGGTAATGTCACCGGAGCTGTGGCTGCACGGTGGATGGGCATCCGGCTTGAAAATGTGCCCGTCAACTACCCGCTGATCATGCAAAATATTGCGATCAAGCCCCAAGGCGGCGGCACGTCGACTGCGGACTACACGGTGCCGATCGGCGATACCTCGACCAATTTCGGGACTACACCGCCATCATCCAATCTGACGGTCTATGGCGATCCCGGTACACGCTTCCCGTTGGGTGTTGCGGTCAATCCTCCTGCCTCCAGCTATAATCTGACCATCGGTGCGGGTCTCACGCTGGTGGAACAGGTCGGCACGCCTGGCTTTGTCACGCTGGGTTCCAGCTTTACCGCCACCAATGCAAGCGGTCCGTTTGCGCCTGTGCAGCTGGGCACCGGGGTGACTGGCAGCAGCCTCGCTTTGAACGGTATGGGCGCGACCTTCAGCAATAATGCGATCAACATCCCCGGAGGCGACGCCTACC
>JAFLDC010000103.1:3493-8021 GCA_017302775.1 Sphingomonadales bacterium | reverse complement strand
GGCGGAAAGTCTTTCCGGCAGCAACCAGCACATTGTCATCAGCCAGAAAGTCCGTGTCGTTCGACGGATAGACTTCCAGTTTCAGTTTGCCGCTGCGATCCTTGAGGCCGGCGGCTTCCACCAACAGCGCCGGGCCGCTTTCACCCGGACGGCAACGGCCTTCGGCCTTGCCAAGATCAGGGGTGGAACGAATCGCCGGGCCAGCCGCGACCAGCAGCGGCGCCACCACGGCAAGGGTCAGGGGGACGAACACGGGCTTCATTTCACTTTCTCCGCATCAAACAGGTCCAGTGCGGCAAAGACCGCACCCACCACCAGATGAGTAACCAACAGCAACACCGCCATCAACGTCATCAAACCGGCAATTTCAACATCATGCCCCAGCAGGAACACGGCAATCCCGGCAAAGACCACGTCCTTGTTAGGCAACAAAGGCAAGCGCGAGACGAGCATGCGCAGCGTCGCCATCACGATCCACAGCGAAATTTCAACCTGCGGCAACACCAGATGCCACATCCAGGCCGAGAAAATCACCACCGCCGCGATCCGGACCAGATGGACCACCGAAATGAACCACAAGTCGTTTTTCGGCAGGCTGAACAGCTTTTGCCGCAGCAGCAGGATCAGGAACGACGTGATCAGCACCACCCCGAGCGAGATGAAAACAGTGCGCCCCTCCAGCCCCAATTCGCCCGAGGACACCAGCGGCCAGGCCCAGACCAGCATCGCCAGGGTGGCGAAGTTACCGATCAGCGCAGACAGGATCGTGACATCCTTGATCGCCCCGAATGGCGCGGTGACGAATTTGAGCCGGGCCCGCGCCCAGCCGTAAAACTGGGCCTCTCCAAGATAGCCAAGCAGAATTTCGTTTGAGACCAGCTTGCGCAGCAGCGCGCCAAGTCCCGCCAGCGGCATCGCCCATAACCGTCGGTATATGATCCACTCGCTCACCGGACCGGCAAGGTAGTAGCCCGCAAAAACCAGCCAGAACAGCGGATTGGTCGGTATCATCCCGCCAACTTCGGCGAATGAAAGGCCCGAAAACTGATAAGCGACGACCACCAGCATGGCGAGCGAAATGACCATCGAGAACAGGCCAGCGAGCCTTGATCCCTGCCTGCCCTCGACAACTTCCAGCGGAACCTCCAGCCGGGGCGTATCGATCAACGACGGATTGGCACCGGCCGCAGCGGTGTCTTCTGCCATCACGAGCGGCCTTTCACATGCGCCATCATTGCCCCCTCGGCAATCGGCTCGCCCGGTGGGCGCTATGCGCTTAACCACGGGTGAACCCCGCAGCCCGTTAGCGGTTTGCGACCAGCTTTGCAAAGACCGCACGGTAACGGCTGGCCGCTTGGCTGATACGGAACGGCGCAGCAGCGCAGCGGGCCGCCGCCGGATCAAACGGCATGTCGCGCACCGATCGCATGGCAGCCGCGAATCCGGCCACGTCGCCCACATCCACCAACTGACCAAAGGCTCCGTCACCCAGCAGCCCGGGGAGTGAAACGGAACAGCGGGTGGCGACCGTGGGCAAGCCGGCCGCGAGCGCTTCTATCACCACGGCCGGAACCCCCTCGTAGTCCGACGACAGCACAAAGGCCGATGCCCGCGCCAGCGTTGGCAGGGTATCGGCAACGTGCCCTGGAAGGTTCAGTCGATCGGCTATCCCCAGTTCAAGCGCGAGCCGCTCAAGCCGCGGCCGGTCAGGCCCTTCACCCAGGATCGTCAGCAGCGCCGCCGGATCATCCAGCCGAGCGAAAGCGCGCAGCAGCAGCGGAAAATTCTTTTGCGGGGCCAGTCGGCCGACCGCAACGAAGTGCGGGGCAAGACCCGTTCGCGGGGGGCGCGGCAAAGCTGAAAGTGCGGCAAACTGCGCTTCTCCCAGCGACGGGTCCTCGATGATGGTGATTTTTTCATCGGGCACGCGCATAAGTTCCGCGATTTCAGCACGCATCGGCTGTGCCATGCCGACGCAATGGTCCAGCAGGCCACCCTGCACCCTGAGCCACCAGTGATAGGCCGCGCGGTACGGCGCAATCATGTCCTTGCGGTACAGGTCATTCGACAGCTTGATGGCCACGGGAGGGCAGCGCCGGCCCAGCAGCAGTTTCATCGCGACGGCGACAATGGCGTAGGTGTTGCCCGCCGCGAAGATCACATCTGCGCTATTGTGACGCAGATATCGATGCAGCACCCGGATCAGCCACGGCGTTTCAACGGCCGCGGTCGGGAATGGCTCGGGCACAAGCCAATGCTCCAGCGCCGGGGCAGTCTCGCGCATCGCGCCGTCGGTGCGCCCCAGCACCACCGTCACCTCGTCACCCAGCGCCTGCCAGGCCGCGCAGAGGTTAAGCCCAACCCGCTCAACCCCGCCCGGTTCAAACGAATGGATCGGCACCGCGATCTTCATCATGCGGGGATCAGATCAGCGTAGCGCCCGGCGGGTCGACGCGCCGCGAACACAGAAAAGGTCGCTTCGATGGAATCGATCAAGGCCGGCACGGTGGTATCACCGGGATGGACTGCGATCCGCATGACCTTTTGCGGGTGCAGGAAAGTCCGCGCCAGCCCCGCAACAAACCGCGATGACAGCTGGCGCGGCACTGAGCGGCTTGCCCAGGTGATAACCGGTCCTTTGGCTAAAACCTTGCCGGTGGCGGGCTGCCACACCTTCATATGGTCCTCGGCCAGGGGAAAACCGTTTTCTGCCAGCGCGGCGAGCGCGCCCTCGCCATAGAGCCAGGCCGGAGCGATAAACCCGGCGGCCGGACGGCCGATGACATCCTCCACCAGCTTGCGCCCATCTGCCATGCGCCTGCTGGCCTCGACCTGGCTGAGCCCGAGAAATTCCCCCTCGCCTGCCGTCATGTGCCGCGCCTTGAACGCAGCGGCACCGGTATGTTCGGCCAAGTCCTTGTGAAACCAGCCGTGGACGAACATTTCCACCCCGGCGTCAGCCCAGTCGCGCAGCCTTCGCTGGAAAGCAGGAGCCGACGCCAGCGGCGCCTCTCCCCAATGATCGGGCACCACCAGCATGGCGAATTTCGGCCCACCAAGGATCCGCGCGAGCCGCCCCGCCAACTCATCGACTTCCCGTTCAAACCGGGGGCCGACATCATGGATCGAGGCGAGCAGCAGGCGCGACATCACAGCGCCGGCATCTGCTGACTGGCACAGTGGAACGAGCCGCCCCCCGCCAGTACGGCATCGGCCAGCAGGCCGATCACCGCGCGGTCCGGAAACAGCTCGGCAATAGCGGCAACACCATCCGCATCATGAACGGTGCCATATAGGGGAACCACCACGAGCTTAGACGTAATCGCAAAATTCATATAGCTGGCCGGCTCAATCCGGCCGTCCATTTCGACGCGTCCGGGCGATGGCACTTCGCGCACTGTTACTCCGAATGCCTCGGCCCTGCACCTGGCGTCGGCATAGACGGCTGCGTTGGGGTCATCCGTGCCGGTCGCGCGCGGCAGGGCGAGCACGTTCGGCGCCACGAACCGGGCCAGATTATCGACATGGCCATCGGTGTGATCGTTGATCAACCCGTCACCCAGCCACAGCACCCGATCAAATCCAAGGTCGCGGTTCAACCTGGCTTCGATCGCGCCGCGCGCAAGTTGCGGATTGCGGTTCGGGTTCAGCAGGCACTGCTCCGTCGTTGCAACCAGGCCGGTGCCATCGCCATCCAGCGCGCCGCCTTCCAACACCCAATCGCCGGTTTCCACCGGCAACCCGGCGCTCTCAGCCAGGCTGGCGCCGATTTCCTGATCGCCATCCATCAGGTACTTGCCGCCCCAGCCGTTGAAGCCGAAACGCTGGGCGATGGCACGCCCGCCGCGTTCCAGCACAAGCGGCCCGGTATCCCGGAGCCAGACATCGCCATAGCGGCGCACTTCCAGCTTCACCGCCGCCGAACACAAGGCTGCGGCCCGCGCCCGGTTGGCTTCGTCGCGCACGACCAGCCGCACTTCCTGCCCGCTCTCCGCCACGGCGGAGGCAAAGGCAGCGATCTGCTCCTGCGCCCGGCCCAGAAATCCAGGCCATTCATCCGGGTCATGCGGGAAGCCGACCCACAACCAGCGCTGCGGGTGCCATTCAGGGGGCATGATCATCCGGCTTACTTTCCGCTGGCCCGGCTCTTGTCGCGGATGGCGCGGAATTCGTCCGACCGGTGCCAGTTGGGCCAATCGGTCGTCATCGCAAGCATCCGCCCGAGCCGGTAGTACAGGGATACCTCCTGCACCGGGCCGGTCCAGTCCCACGTCGGATCAAACTGGTCGCTGGGCTGGTGATAGTCCTTCTGAACATAGTTCTCACCCGCGGCCTGCCCCGCGGCCTTGCCGCCCTTGATCCAGTCACTGCCCCGCCCGACCGCAAACATCGGCACACCCAGCTTCGCGAAGCTGAAATGATCGCTCCGGTAATAGCCGCCGCGTTCGGGGTGGTCCTCGGGCGTCTGATATAGCCCCATGCTCTTCATCGCGGCCTGCAAATAGCGGGTCAGCTCGTTCTTGTCGCC
>JAFLDC010000103.1:0-3483 GCA_017302775.1 Sphingomonadales bacterium | reverse complement strand
GACTCGGGCTACCGGGAAAGATCCCGTCCATGTTGACCCCGCCAACCGTCTTGGCGAGTGGGAACACGGGATTTTCGGCGTAGTACTTGGAACCGAGCAGACCGGATTCTTCCATCGTCACCGCGAGGAAAACCTGGCTGCGATCGGCCGGGCCCGCCTTGCGATTGGCCTCGGCAATGGCGACCAGCGCGGCGGTGCCGGTGGCGTTGTCGATTGCGCCGTTGCAGATATCATCGCCGGTCTTGTCCGGGGTACAGCGCCCCAGGTGATCCCAGTGGGCGGTATAGAGCACGTATTCATCCGCGCGCTTCTTGCCCGGTATCATCCCAATCACATTGCGGCTGACGGTTTTCTTGATCGTGTTGTCAAAACCCAGGCTGGCCGTAGTGGCAAGCGGGACAGCCTTGAAGCCCTTCTGTTTGGCCGCCGCGCTCAACGCGGTCAGATCCTGGCCGCTGGCCTTCAGTATCGCTTCGGCCGCGGGCTTTTGTATCCAGCCATTGGCCAATGTATTGCTCATCCCGTTGTCGGCCGACTGAATATAAAGCTGCGGCCCGGTCCAGCTGGAATTGACCACTTGCCAGCCATAGGCCGCCGGGAAGGTATCGTGAACGATCAGCACACCGGCAGCACCCTGCCGCGCCGCTTCCTCGAACTTGTAGGTCCAGCGGCCGTAGTAGGTCATCCGCTTGCCTTTGAAGAGGCCGGCCTCATCCTTCGCCGCATAGTCAGGATCGTTGACCAGCACGACCGCGATCTTGCCCTTCATGTCCACGCCGGCGTAGTCGTTCCAGCCGAGCTCCGGAGCGTTGATCCCATATCCGACGAAAACCATCGGGGCGTCATCGATCCGGGTCTGCGGCACGGCACGGTACGATCCGGCGACATAGTCGGACCCGAAGGCAAAGCTCATCACCTGCTCACCGGCCCTGACCTTCATCGGTGTCGGGTTTTCCGCCGCAATCTCAAGCGTTGGCACGTCCTGAGTCCAGCTGCCCTTGTTGCCCGGCTGTAGTCCGGCTGCCTTGAATCGCTCGATCAGATAGGCCACCGTCTTGTCCTCGCCGGCAGTCGCCGGGCCACGCCCCTCGAAGGCATCGGACGACAGATCGCGGGTTACGGTTTTCAATGTTTCGGCACTGATCTGGGGCGCGGCAACCGTTGGGATCGGGATTGCCCCACCGCTTGACGGTCGGGCCGAAACGCCGGCACCCAGCACCATGGCCGCGCCAAGCGCGATGATCGAGACGAGTCCGGTCCGGTTGAGTTGCATTGCTGGCACCTTGGTCCTGTTAGCTGTCGTTGCCGGGCTGTCTGACAAAGCCGCGCCTTCGGTGCAAGGCCGCAACGATGAACGACTTGATCCCGGTCTCACAAGCCGCCATCGACAAATCAATGACTGCCGACTGGAAATCCGCTCTCACCCGGGCCCGTGCCCATGCTCCCTTCCTCGCCCAGGGGCTTGATCGGCTGCCGCAGCTGGAGTCGCTGCTGGAACAGGGTCAGGGTGAGCAGGCACTGGACTGGGCGAAAGCAGCCGGAGCCGGCGCGCCCGATACCGGCTCCGCCCTGCGGCGCGAAAAACTGGCGCTGGCAATCGCACTGGCGGTCGGCGATCTTGCCGGGGCCTTCACCCTGACGCGGGTGGTGGAGGAGCTGTCCAATTTTGCCGACCGGGCGCTCGATACCGCAATCGCCGCCGCCATCCACCAGCGCGTTCCAGACGCCGTGCCGGCAGGATTTCTGGCGCTGGCCCTGGGCAAGCACGGCGCGCGCGAGCTGAACTATTCGTCGGATATCGATCCAATCCTGATTTACGATCCCGATCACTTGCCGCGGCGCGACCGCGACGAGCCGGGTGAGGCCGCTCAGCGCATTGCCCGAACGCTGATGCAGCTGATGAGCCATGTCACGCACGAAGGCTATGTCTTTCGGGTTGACCTGCGGCTGCGTCCGGCAAGTGAAGTCAGTCCGCTGGCAATCCCTTATGGCGCGGCGCTGACGCACTACGAGAGCTCGGCCCTGGCGTGGGAGCGTGCCGCCTTCATCCGTGCGCGGGCCTGCGCAGGCGACATCGCGGCGGGCGAAGCCTTTCTCGCCGCGATCCGGCCATTTGTGTGGCGCCGCTCGGTTGATTTCGGCGCGATTGCCGAGATCGGCCGGCTGACCGGCAGAATTCGCGCCAATCATACCGGCCCGGCCCGGCCCGGCCCGGGGTTCAATCTCAAGCAAGGCCGTGGCGGAATTCGCGAAGTCGAATTCTTTGCGCAGACGCACCAGCTGATCCATGGCGGACGCAACCCGGCACTACGGCTGCGCGGGACCCGGGCCAGCCTGGATGCCCTGGCAGAGGCCGGGCTGGTCGCTGCTGAAGACGCCCGCGTGCTGGGGGACAGCTATGACCGGCTACGCACGCTGGAGCATCGGCTGCAGATGGTGGCAGACCAGCAGACGCATGCCTTGCCGATTGATTCCACTGCGCTGGACAATGTCGCCAGGCTGGAAGGAATGGCCGACGGCGCGGCGTTGATCGCCGAGCTGACGGCAATAACCGAGGCCGTCGGCAGCCGTTATGACCAGTTGATCGCGCGCTATGGCGATGCTGCGGAGACTACCCTTGTTCCGGCCCCTGGCGGCGCGGCGTTGGCGGCCAAGCTGGACGAACTGGGTTTCGCCGATTCCGCCGGGCTATCTGCCCGGATCGAAGGTTGGCGATCCGGCAAGCTCAGGGCCCTGCGCAGTGAAGCCGCGCGCGAGGCTTTCGATGCCATGCTGTTGCCGCTCCTGTCCGCCTTTGCCAAGGCGCCCGAGCCTGAACGGGCGCTGCTGCGCTGGGAGCAATTGCTGACGGGGCTGCCCAGCGCGGTCAACCTGTTCCGCCTGCTGGAAGCCCGTCCGGCGCTGGGAGAACTGCTGGCCAGGATCCTTGGGCTCGCTCCGCCACTGGCCGATGCGCTGGCCCGCCGCGCCGACCTGCTGGACCCGCTGATCGATGCGACCGCGTTCGATCTGCCCGGATCGGTCCCCGATCTGATTGCGCAACTCTCGCGCGGGGAAGCCGGCGACGATTATGAGCGCCTGCTGGATCGGGTCCGCCGCCGGGTCGGTGAGCTGCGGTTCAAGCTGGGCGTCCAGCTGATCGAAGGTAGCCGCGATCCAATCGCGGTTGGTCAGGCGCTCTGCCGTGTGGCCGAAGCGGCACTGTCGGTCCTCGCCAGCGCCGCGACCGCCGAATTCGAAAAGGCGCACGGGCGGATCGCCGGAGGCGAACTGCTGATCATGGGCTATGGCCGCCTTGGCGGGGGCGTGCTGACGCATGCATCCGACCTTGATCTGGTGTTCCTCTTCACGGGTGACCATTCGGCTGAAAGCGATGGCGCGCGGCCACTTGGCGCAACGCTGTACTTCAACCGCCTTGCTCAGCGGGTAATTGCCGCGCTGTCCGTGCCGACGGCAGAGGGCGCACTGTACGAGGTTGATACC
>JAFLDC010000102.1 GCA_017302775.1 Sphingomonadales bacterium | reverse complement strand
GGCTCGATACCGCCTGTGCGGATCGCTCCATCAAGGAACCGGCGTCCACCCGAAGGCGGACGCCAGCCTGGTGATTACTGCTTGGCAGCCGGAGCGGCGGCAGCAGGCTTCGCCGGGGCAGCCGGAGCGGCCGCTACGGCGGGCTTCACTGCGCCCTTCGAGTTGATGTTGGCCAGCACGTCGGTCGAGAAGCCGTTCAGCAGTTCGCCGATCCGCTTGTTGCGCGCCTGCAGGTAGTTGTAGGCCAGCACGGCCGGAACCGCGACGAGCAGACCGAGTGCGGTCATGATCAGAGCTTCACCAACCGGACCTGCAACCTTGTCGATCGAGGCCGAGCCAGCAATGCCGATGGCGATCAGAGCGCGATAGATGCCGACCACGGTACCGAACAGGCCAATGAACGGCGAGGTTGCGCCGACGGTGGCCAGGAACGGCAGACCCGAAGCCAGGCGCGAATTGATCGAGTTGACCGAGCTGGCCAGCGATCCGTGCAGCCAGTCATGGGCATCGGTTTCGTTCACCATCTTGCCATGCTGATCTTCCGCGGCAAGGCCATCATCAACCACCTGACGCCAGGCGCTGTTCTTTTCAAGCTTGGCAGCGCCTTCCTTCAGGCTCGGCGCACGCCAGAACGACGAACGCATGTCCTTGTACTGCCGCATAATCTTGTTCTGCTCGATCCACTTGGTGATCAGGATGAAGAACGAACCGAACGACATGATGCCGAGGATGATAACCGTGGCATAGGCGATGAAACCGCCCTGTTCGAGCGCTTCGGCGAAACCGAACTTGTTCTGCGGAGCTGCGGTTGCAGCGGCCTGGAGAAGTTCAAAAACCATGCGAAAGTCCTCTCAAGAGAAATAAGATTGAAACCCTGTAGTCCCGATTTTGCCGCCGGGACCAAAACCCAAATTGCGAATTATTCCTTCGGGATCACCCAGCGCACGCGCGCCGAGAAGCTACCTGAAGTCGGATTGCCTTCACCGTCCATAGCCGGGTTGAAGCGAGCGCGCCGACGCAGGTTGGAACAGGTCGCTTCGTCGAGGTCAGGCGAACCGCTCGATCCGGTGATTTGGCAATCAGTAACCCTGCCATCAGGACCGATCGACAGCCGATAACCGGTAACGCCTTCACGTTCCTCACGCAGCGCGCGGGCCGGATAATCGTTGGTTGTCACCCAGTTCCCCGACGCACCCTTCGGAGTGGCCGGCTTGGGCTGGAATTTCGGCGCAGGCGGCGGCGGCGGCGGCGGAGCTGCTGCGGGCGCTGGCGGAGCGACAAAGACTGGCGGCGGAACCGGCGGCGGGATGTTCGGCGTAATCTCGACCGGAGGCGAGATCGGGCTGATGTTCATCTTCGGCGGCGGGGCCACGATCGGTGGCGCAGCGGCAGCCTTCTTGGGCGGCGGCGGCGGCTCCTTCTTGGGCTCATCCTTCTTGATGTCGACGGTTGTCACCTTTTTGACCACCTGCTTCAAACCCTCATAGGCCAGGCCGGTAACCAGCGCATAGCCAAGGGCGAGGTGCAAAAGGGCGACGACGACAAAGGCGGCAATGCGATTGCCACTAATTTCTTGGTCAGCGTATGCCATTCTGACGCATCACTCCTAAACAGTCCCTCCGGGCCAAGACCCGGTCCCTACGCCTGACGCTGTGCGAGAATCGCCCATGCCAGACGGCTAGATTGTTAATTTCCACCCTGCGGGTCAATCCGGGATGCCGATCGAGCGCCCGACGCTTTCTCGGCCAGATTGCGGGCTCTCGTTGCTTTTTGGCCCGTATTTCCGTGTGCTTTAACCGCGCCTGCGGCGCGGCGCAACGCTTTATCCGTTAACCCCCGATTCAACTGTGTTAAGGTGGAAGGCTTGCCAAACCGCCCTGAATCCCGTGCTTCAACCCGCTTGCGGTCTTGCCGGAGGGTTGGCAGAAAGAGGTGATGATGCATTCACGAATTCTGGTCTTGAGCCTTGGTGCGAGCTTGCTGACAACGGTGTCAGTCGTTCCGGCGCGGGGCGATTCGCGGCCGGTGGCACCGGCCGCATCCTCGTCGTTGACCTATGCAGATCTGGCTGATCTGGCCGACGCCGCGCCGATGGTGGTGAAGGCCCAGCCGCGCAAGATCATCGCGGTCGAGCCGGAACGGGCCCGCGGGCTGCGTCCGGGGTGGGGGCGCTTTTATGTCGAGGCCCGGACCGAGGCGGTTATCGCCGGAACGCAGCCGCTGGGGGAGCAGCTGCGCTATCTGGTGGACCTGCCGCTCGACGCAAAGGGCAAGCCGCCTGCCTTCAAGAAGAAGAGCGTGGTGCTGTTTGCCCGTATCGTCCCAGCGCGCCCCGGCGAACTGCAACTGGTCAAACCCGACGGTCAATTGCTGTGGGATGGCGCGCTTGATGGGCGCCTTCGGGAAGTGCTCAAGGAGCTTTATGCGCCCGGCGCGCCGCACAAGGTGACGGGCGTGCGCGAGGCCATTCACGTCTCTGGCGACCTTGCCGGCGAGGGTGAGAGCCAGATCTTTCTCGCCACGGCCAATGGTGAACCGGCGGCCATCACCGTAGTGCGCAAACCGGGGCAACCGCCGGCCTGGTCAGTTTCGTTTACCGAAGTGGTCGCTGGCGAGACTGCCCCACCCCGCCGTGACAGTCTGGCCTGGTATCGGCTGGCGTGCTTTCTGCCTCGCCAGTTGCCCGCTGCGGCGAATATCGGCGCAACCGCGGCAGACCGGAGTGCAGCGGTGCGGGACTATCGATTCGTGACCGATGAGCTGGGACCATGCCTGCGCACGCGGATTTAGGTGTTTCGGGCTTGCAGGGGTAATTACGCTAACCTAAGGCCCGGCCCCTGAAAGGGGCGAGAATGGCCGAACCGCTGAAAATTGCGCTTGCCGGACTGGGCACCGTGGGGGTTGGCGTGATCCGCCTGGTCGAGGCCAACGCCGCCTTGATCGCACGCCGTGCTGGCCGTCCGTTGCAGATCACTGTCGTATCCGCTCGCGATCGCAGTCGTGCCCGCGGAGTCGATCTTTCCGGCTATGCCTGGGAAGACGACATGGTCATCCTGGGCGAACGTGAGGATGTGGACGTGGTCGTCGAAATGGTTGGCGGATCGGACGGCCCCGCCCTGGCCCTTGCCCGCACCACGATCGAGGCAGGCAAGGCGCTGGTCACTGCCAACAAGGCGATGATTGCGCACCATGGGCTGGAACTGGCTGCCAAGGCTGAGGAAAAACATGTCGCACTGAAGTTCGAGGCTGCCGTTGCCGGTGGGATCCCGGTGATCAAGGCGCTGCGCGAAGGGGCTGCCGCGAACGAGATCGAACGGGTTTACGGTATTCTCAACGGCACCTGTAATTTCATCCTGACAGTCATGGAAGACAGCGGCCGGGATTTCGCCGACGTGTTGGCGGAAGCCCAAGGCAAGGGTTTTGCTGAAGCGGATCCGGCGTTTGATATCGAAGGAACAGATGCTGCCCACAAGCTGTCGATTCTTGCGGCTATTTCGTTCGGTTCAAAGGTTGATTTCGACGCCGTCGACACGGCCGGGATTTCCCGGCTGCGCGCGGCGGATATCGCTCAGGCCAACGCGCTGGGTTATGTCATTCGGCTGATCGGTATGGCTGAAACCGAGGGTTCGGGTGAGGAAAAAAGCCTGTTCCAACGCGTCCGGCCCTATCTGGTGCCGGTCGATCATCCCCTCGCACATGTTGATGGCGCGACCAATGCAGTGGTTGCGGAAGGCAATTTTTCCGGACGCCTGCTGTTCCAGGGTGCCGGTGCCGGTGATGGTCCAACCGCCAGTGCAGTGGTCGCCGATCTGATTGACATCGCGCGCTCAACAGCCAGTGGCGGGAAAGTCGGCAACGCGTTCTCGGTGCCGGTGGCTGAACTGGAAACCCTCGCTCCCGCTTTGACAGGACATCGCCAGGGGCGCGCTTATGTTCGGTTTCTGGTGGCCGATCGACCCGGTGTTCTGGCCGAGATCACTGCGGCCCTGCGGGACGCCGGGGTTTCTATCGAAAGTCTGATTCAACAGGGTCGGGCCTGCGATGCCGGCGAGGTGCTGGTGGCGATGGTAACGCACGAGGGGCCGGAAAGTGCGGTGGCCAAGGCGGTCGAGCTGCTGGATGGATCGGATAGTCTGACCGAGCCGCCGCTGGTGCTCCAGATTCTTGCTGATTAGGGCGCGCTCATCTCGCCTTTGGCGATCTTGTCAGCGTCGGAACCCTCCGGCGGCTCCGGGATTGCCGTCATGTCAATATAGTACACAGGGGCGGGTGCCCAGCCGCCGGTAATGCAACCGGGCTTGCCTTTGCACGAACCGCGATCGAGCTGCGGAGCGCTTGGAATCCCGCCGTTCAGGGCTCGCCTCCCGGCGAGCGTCCCCGGATTATAGGGATCATCACGGTATACACGCTGATCCTCGCCGCGATCGACGCATACCACGATTTCATCGCTGCCCGGTTGAGGCCGGCATCGCTTGCGCGGGTCTGGAACGCCATAGACCTCGCTGGCCTGTTGGATCCGATCGGCCACCTTGCGATCAAGCTCGTCCGGGTTCTGCGGAGCCGCATTCTGGGCCCGAATCGGTGCAGACAGCATCAGCAGTATTGCTACAGCGGCCCACCTCACCCTCGATACCTTTCTACGTGCAGGATCGGCAGAGCCATGGTCAGGGCCGCTTAATCACCGCTGAACATGCACCTCTCGACAGCAGCTTCGCAGCCGTCTAAGCGCCGCCACATACCTATGCAGTGGAGTAATTTCAGCGTCATGACCAAGCCCACCACGCCTCCCTCGCAGGTTCTCGATCGCGTTCTCGTCCTGGAAATGGTCCGGGTGACCGAAGCTGCCGCGATTGGCGCCTCCCGGTTGATCGGACGCGGCGATGAGAAGGCTGCCGATGCTGCAGCCGTCGAGGCGATGCGGGCCGCACTCAATGAACTGGCCATGGATGGAACGGTCGTGATCGGCGAGGGCGAGCGGGATGAAGCGCCGATGCTGTTCATTGGGGAGAAGGTCGGATCGGCCCAGGGTACCGGTCCCAAGATTGATATCGCGCTTGATCCGCTGGAAGGTACGACCATAACCGCCAAGGCCGGACCTAATGCGCTGGCGGTGCTGGCGGTTGCCGAAGAGGGCAATCTGCTTAACGCGCCTGATGTCTACATGGACAAGCTGGCCGTCGGACCGGGGTATCCTGAAGGAATCATCGATCTCGCCAAATCGGCAACGGAAAACGTCAGGGCTGTAGCTGCCGCCAAAGGCGTGGCGCCGGGAGATATCATCGTTTGCGTGCTTGATCGGCCCCGTCATGCCGATCTGATTGCCGAGTTGCGCGCGCTGGGCTGCGGTGTGGTGCTGATTGGTGATGGCGACGTTGCCGGGGTTATCGCCGTAACCAACCCAGAGACCACGATCGACCTTTATATGGGGTCGGGCGGCGCACCTGAAGGGGTTTTGGCTGCTGCCGCGCTTCGCTGTGTTGGAGGGCAGTTCAATGGCCGGTTGCTGTTCCGCAACGACGACGAGCGCGCCCGCGCCCGCAAATGGGGGATCGAAGACCTGAACCGGATCTACACCCGTGACGAACTGGCCAAAGGCGATTGTATCTTCGCTGCGACCGGGGTGACCGATGGATCGCTGCTCAAAGGCGTCAAGCGGATGAAGGATGGGCTGATTACCACGCAGTCGGTCGTGATGCGCGCCAGCACCGGAACGGTCCGCTGGGTATCGGGCGAACATCGCAACAAGAGCTGATCCACACCTCTCGGGCTTCCTCTTGTTGCATTCGGCCCTGTCCCCGCTAAGGGCGGGCCGGGGCTGAGTCATGCGGGGAAGGCGACGCACATGAAGATCCTGGCCGGGAATTCCAACCTGCCGTTGGCACGGGCAATTGCGGACTATCTGCAACTGCCATTGACCCATGCCGACGTTCGGCGTTTTGCGGACGATGAAGTGTTCGTCGAGATACACGAAAACGTGCGTGGTGAGGATGTCTTTGTGGTGCAATCGACGAGCGCACCGGCCAATGACAACTTGTTGGAGCTGCTGATCTGCATAGACGCGCTGCGCCGGGCTTCGGCCAAGCGGATCACAGCGGTTGTTCCCTATTTCGGCTATGCTCGCCAAGACCGCAAACCCGGCCCGCGCACTCCGATCTCGGCCAAGCTGGTTGCCAACCTGATTACCACGGCCGGAGCGGACCGGGTTCTGGCGGTGGATCTCCATGCCGGGCAGATCCAGGGCTTCTTCGATATTCCGACTGATAACCTCTATGCGGCGCCGGTGATGGCCGCGGATATCCTCAACCGCAGCGGTGGTAAGAATCTGATGGTAGTCTCGCCTGACGTGGGCGGGGTGGTTCGAGCCCGCGCGCTGTCCAAACGCATCAACAACGCTCCGCTCTCGATCGTGGACAAGCGGCGCGACAAACCCGGCAGCAGCGAGGTGATGAACATCATCGGCGATGTGAAGGGGTGGGATTGCATCCTGATCGACGACATTATCGATTCAGGCGGGACGCTGTGCAATGCCGCGCAGGCGCTGATGGATGCTGGCGCGAACAGCGTCACCGCTTACCTGACTCACGGGGTGCTGTCAGGTAACGCGGTCGAGCGTGTCAATGGTTCCGCGCTGAAGGAACTGGTCATTACCGATTCGATCCAGCCGACCGATGCGGCGATTGCATCGGCAAAGGTGCGCGTTCTGTCGATCGCGCCATTGGTTGGCGAAGCGATCCACCGCATTGCGGAGGAAAGCTCAGTCTCATCACTGTTCGACTGACCGGCGGATTTTCTGCGTTGCGCTATGCAACGCGCGGTAGCAGACCGGGCGTCAAGGTCGCCAGCTAGGCGTCTCGTTCTAACAAGGCATGACAATGAAACTTGATGCAGAAGTTGCACTTGCGCACCGCCTCGCCGGTGCTGCGCGTGATGCGATACGGCCCCTATTCCGCAGTTCGCAAGGGGTTGAGCGCAAGGCGGACCGATCACCGGTGACGGAAGCAGATCGGAATGCCGAAGCTGCCATGCGGGCCTTGATCAAGGCAGCTTTTCCAGACGATGCCCTTCACGGCGAAGAATTTGGCGCCGAGCCAGGCAGCTCCGGGCGGACCTGGGTACTCGATCCGATTGATGGCACAACTGCCTTCTTGTCAGGCCGACCGATTTTCGGAACCTTGATCGCGCTGGTGGTGGAAGGCTGGCCGGTACTGGGCGTGATCGACCAGCCGATCCTGAGCGAGCGGTGGTTGGGGGTGACCGGGCAACCAACCCTGTTCAACGGGCAGCCGGCTCGCACCCGGCCGTGCCGTGAACTGGCAAATGCTGCGCTCGCCACCACCGGACCGCATTACTTTGACGATCACGATGGGGCGCATTTCATGGGTCTGGCTGCCAAGACCGATCATAAGTGCATGGTTATGGGTGGGGACTGCTACAACTATGCGATGCTCGCCTCAGGTCATCTTGACGTGGTTTGCGAAGCCAATCTTAAATTGCATGACTGGGCTGCGCTGGTGCCGATCGTCGAAGGTGCCGGCGGGACGATGTGCGACTGGAATGGTGAGCCGCTTCACGCCGCCAGCGATGGCCATGTTCTGGCGCTGGGCGACCCTGCCCGGGTGGAGGACGTGGTGGCGGCGCTGGCCTGCAATCACTAGCCCTCAGGCCAGAGCAGCCTTCACGAAATCGGCGCAGCGCTCTCCGATCATGATTGATGGAGCGTTGGTGTTACCCGACACCAGCCGCGGCATGATGCTGGCGTCGGCAACCCACAGCCCGCTCACCTCGCGAAGCCGAAGTGTCGGATCAACTACATCATCGGCACCCGGGCCCATGCGACATGTGCCCACGGGGTGATAAATCGTGTCGGACACTGCCCGAATACGTGCTTCCAGCGCGGCGTCGTCATGATAATCGAGCGGGGCGCGATCGCGCGCGCCAAGGCTGCTTAGCGGCGGGGTTTCCGCGATCCGGTACATCAGCCGCGCCGCATCGCGCAGCAAGGCAAGGTCGCGCTCGTCGCTCAGAAAATTGGGATTAATT
>JAFLDC010000101.1 GCA_017302775.1 Sphingomonadales bacterium | reverse complement strand
GTGGCGTTACCCGCTGTATGGGGAAAGTCAGCGGGACCGGCATGGATCACTGCTGCCATCGTGGTTTCGCAGTTTTGCAACATTGGGTCGCTTGCCTGGGCAACGCCGCCGTGGGGAATCTTACGGTACTGGGCTGTGGGCTGTGTGTGGGGATGGCTCTATTGGCGGCACGGGTTTGCCAGCGCGTTCATCGGACACGGCACAGCACATCTATTGCTCGATCCCCTGTTGGCTGTTGCACTGGGTTGACCGGTATTTTCTACTCCCCAAGTTGACATTTTGGTTGCGGCGGTGCTCTATGGGACTCGCTCATGCTGTCGCAAAAGACCCGCTATACGATCCGTGCGCTGCAGCACCTTGCCGATACGGTAGGCCAAGGGCCCGTACGGTTGGATTCGATTGCCGAAAAACAGAATATCCCGCGCAAGTTTCTGACTGTGATCCTGTCGGAGATGGTACGCGCGGGGCTCGTCATATCGCATCGCGGAAGGGATGGCGGGTACGAGCTGGCGCTGGCCCCGGTCGACATCCGCTATGGCGATATCATTCGCCTGACCCGCGGCAGCCTGGCACTGGTCCCTTGTGCCAGCCGCAATGCCCATGAACATTGCAGCAATTGCCTGCCGGAAGCCGAATGCCGGCTGCGGGGGTTGATGCTTACCCTGCGCGACGAAATGGCTGCCATGCTCGACAAGGTTTCGCTGGCCGATCCGATCACACTGGAACCATCTTTTGTGGACGATCTGGCGGACTGAACCGAACGCCGCGCAAAAGCTGCGCTTCATCGCAGGCAAGTTAATCACCTCTTGTCTATGCAAACAGTAGAGATAGGTTCGGCGGCAAGGAGACAAACCATGCCAGCGCTCGAATCACCGCTTCCCAATTCTGCACAAGTGCCCGGCAAACTGGCTGGCCCGGTATTGGCCGCACTGGGTGATGCGGTGGGCAAGCTGCGCTTTGGCGTGGTCCAGCTGACCGTCCATGAGGGGCGGGTGGTCCAGCTCGAAGTCACCGAGAAGCATCGCTTCTAGCTCCCTCTCCCGGGGGGCGGGGCCGACTGCGCATGGTCGGCCCCGAATCAGTTTAACACCGTCGTCAGACCGGACCTCCGGATGCGGCCAATCAACCTGCACAAGGAATTGGAAATGCATTCGTTCGTTCGTCTCGCCCTGTTGGCCACAACTGCGCTTATCGCTGTCCCTGCCACTGCAGAAACCATTGATGTGGAGGTGCAATCTCGGCAGGATGCCACTTCTGCCGGCACGGGGGCGGGGGAGCCGGAAGCGGAAATCGTTGTCACCGCAAGGCGCCGCGCTGAAGTCAGCCAGGATGTGCCGGTGGCCATTTCGGTGGTTGGTGGCGAACACCTCGACAACACGGGTGCCTTCAACGTCGGAAGGCTGCAACAACTGACTCCGACGTTGCAGTTCTACAGTTCCAATCCGCGCAATTCTGCGGTCAACATCCGCGGCTTGGGCGCGCCGTTCGGGCTTACCAACGACGGGATTGAGCAGGGTGTCGGCATCTATGTCGACGATGTCTACTACTCGCGCGCCGCCAGCTCGACCTTTGACTTTCTTGATGTCGCACGGATCGAGGTGCTACGTGGCCCCCAAGGCACACTTTACGGCAAGAACACCACTGCCGGTGCACTCAACATCACCAGCCGCCAGCCGACCTTCGATTTCGAAGGACGCGCCGAAGTCTCGATCGGCAACCTCGCCTTCAAGCAGGCCAAGGCGGCGGTCTCAGGACCACTGTCGGACACATTGGCAGCCCGCGTGGCAGTCTCGGCTACCAGCCGCAAGGGCACGATCTTCAACCGGACGACCGGCAACTGGATCAACGAACAGGACAATCTGGGCCTGCGGGCCCAGCTGCTGTGGCGGCCGAGCGACAGTGTCGACGTGACGCTGGCCGGGGACTATTCGGTGCAGGACCCTGAATGCTGTGGTCAGATCTATGTCCGCACCGGGGCCACCCAGCGCCCGCTCAACCGGCAATTCGCGGCGCTGGCGGCGGCGCAGGTCTACACCGTGCCATCGACCAATCCATTTGACCGGATCACCGATCTCGACGCCGATCTCAACGCTGGCAACAAGATCGGCGGGGCCAGCCTGCGGGTGAAGTGGGATACCGGTGCCGGTACTTTCACCTCGGTTACTGCCTGGCGCTATTGGGACTGGAAACCGGCCAACGATCGCGACTTTATCGGTTTGCCCATTACCACCAGCTCGAACAATCCTTCGCAGCAGCATCAGTACACCCAGGAATTCCGCTATGCCCGGTCGAGCGACCGGATCGATTGGGTGGTCGGCCTATTCGGCTTTCATCAAACCGTGCGGACCCAGGGCCTGCAAGTGCAGGGTCCGGCGGCAAGTCGGTGGCTGCTCGCCCCGTCCAGCGCGCTGTCGCTTAACCCGGCGGTGCTGAACGGGCTTACTGCCAACAACGACATCAGGCTCGATAATACCAGCGCTGCGGTATTTGGGCAGGTCAGCTGGAAGATCACCGACGCGCTGACCCTCCAGCCCGGGGTCCGCCTCAACTACGATAAGAAGAAGGGGCTCTACAGTTCCGTCGTCACCGGCACCGCCTCCGACGGGACCCGTCAGCCAGTGCTGTTCACCGGTGCCTATTCGACCGATCCGTGGATCGTCGCTCAGCGCGGCGTGCTCAGCCCGCAGCGGTTCGAGCCGGAGTTCAGCGACTGGAACTTCAGTTACGATGTGACCTTGAGTTACAAGCTGGGGCCTGAAGTGCTCGCCTATGCAACCTATGCGAAGAGCTTCAAATCGGGCGGGATCAACCTCAACGGTGTGCCCAGCGATGCGACCGGAAATCCGCTGCTGGCAGCCGGTACGGTCAAGCCAGAATCGATCAATCACTTCGAACTGGGCCTCAAGACCCAGTTCTGGGACCGCAAGGCGACCTTCAACCTCTCGGGCTATCGCAGCGACATTGATGATTTCCAGGCGCTGGTCACCAATGGCCAGCTTGGCGTGCTGCGTGGTTATCTCGCCAATGCGCAGCAAGCCCGTACGCAGGGGGTCGAGTTCGATTTATCGGTTCGCCCGAACCAGCGTTTCAACACCTATGTCAACGGCGCCTATACCGACGCGACCTATGTGCGGTTCAGCGACGCGCCGTGCCCGCCGGAACTGTCTGGCGGCGGCACCGGCACGCCGATTGCAGCCCCCGGCGTGGCCGGCAACAGTCCGGCCAATTGCGACATCTCGGGCCAGCGCCTTCCCGGCGTTTCGAAGTGGAGCTTTTCGTGGGGGGCAGAGGCGAATGCCCGGGCCAATGTGCTGGGCCAGGCGGGCGAGGTCTATCTGGGTTACGAGGGCAGCACCCGCTCCGGCTTCTCGTCCAACCCCACCCCGTCGATCTACACCTGGGTGAATGGCTACACGCTCAGCAATTTCAGGTTCGGATTCCGGACCGACAAGGGGCTGAACCTGTTTGCCTGGGTCCGCAACGCGTTTGACGTTGATTACTTCGATCAACTTGCCGTGCCATCGGGGAACACGGGGCTGATCGTCGGCTCGCCCGGCGATCCGCGCACCTGGGGCGGGACGATCAAGATCGAGTTCTGACCGCGGCAATCCTCTCCCTTTCGGCCGCGGAAGGAAATGCGCCTCCTTTCATTCGGGACTGCGCGCTCGGGGCGGGACATCCTGCAGGGTGTCCCGTCCCTTAGCTTTGGCATTGCGTTGAGTGGTGACTCTGCCGCCCGGTGTCGTTAGAACAGCCCGCGAACATGTTGACGCGCCTTTCCATCCGCAATGTCGTGCTGATCGAAGCACTCGACCTCGATTTTTCGAGTGGGCTGGGCGTGCTTACCGGCGAAACCGGCGCGGGCAAGTCGATCCTGCTCGATGCCCTTGGCTTGGCGCTCGGCGCGCGGGCCGATAGCGGGCTCGTCCGCAGTGGCGAGGATCAGGCCAGCGTCACCGCCAGTTTTGAGTTCGACAGGCTGCCAGCGCCGATCCGAACGATTTTGAGCGAGGCTGAGATCGACGTCGAACCGGGTGAGCCGCTACTGATCAAGCGCCGTGTCAAGGCCGATGGCGGATCGAAGGCCTTCATCAACGACCAGCCGGTTGGCGCGGCGTTGCTGCGCGAGCTTAGCGGCCACTTGGTCGAACTACACGGCCAGCATGACGATCGCGGGCTGGTCAACCCGCACGGCCACCGCATGTTGCTCGACCGGTTCGCCAAGGCAGATGTGGTCGGCGTGGAGGCGGCCTGGCAGGCCTGGCGCAAGGCCGAGGATGCGCTCGATGCGGCGCGGGCCCGGATCGTCAAGGCCGCCGAAGACCGCGACTTGCTGCTCGCGCATCTCGCCGAGCTAACCGCGCTTGAGCCGGAAGTGGGCGAGGAAGAGCAGCTCGCCGGGGCTCGTACCGCCATGCAGAAGGGCGAAAAGCTGACCGACGATCTGGAGGCGCTGCGCAAGCTGTGGGCCGGATCGGATTCTGCGCTGGCCACCCTGCGCAGCGCTGCCCGGCGGCTCGACCGGATTGCCGAGGAGCACCCCTTGCTGGCCGAAGCACTGGGCGCGCTCGACCGCGCGGTGATCGAGGCTGGCGAGGCCGAAGACAAGCTGGAGCGGGCGGCTGAAGCTTTGGCCCATGATCCCGCCGCGCTTGATCGGATCGAAACTCGCCTGTTTGAGCTGCGGGCCGCTGCTCGCAAGCACCAGTGTCAGGTTGATGACCTGCCGCACAGGATGCGTGAAATGCGCCATGCGCTCGACGGAATCGAGGGGGGCGAGGCAGAACTCGCCGCGCTCGAAGCTGCGGCCCAGGCCGGAGCGACAGTTTACCGGGCTAAGGCGGAGGCGCTGTCAGCCCTGCGCCAGGATGCGGCATTGCGGCTTGACGCCGCGGTCGCAGGCGAGCTTATCCCGCTCAAGCTCGATGCCGCCAAGTTCCGAACCGCGGTAACGTCGCAGCCGGAAGAGCGCTGGGGGCCGGCGGGGATGGATGCGGTCGAATTCCTGATCAGCACTAACCCTGGCGCGCCGTTTGCCCCGCTGGCCAAGATCGCATCGGGCGGAGAACTCTCGCGCTTCATCTTGGCGCTCAAGGTTGCGCTGGCGGAAGAAGGCGGGGCGGCGACGGTGATCTTCGACGAGATCGATCGCGGCGTCGGCGGCGCAGTTGCTAGCGCAATCGGTGAGCGACTGGCGCGGTTGGCCGATGGTGGGCAGTTGCTGGCCGTAACGCATAGTCCCCAGGTCGCTGCACGCGGGGGGCGGCACTATGTCATCGCCAAATCGAGCGAAGGTACCGTGACGCGGACGTCGGTCCATTTGCTCGACGCGAACGGACGGCAGGAGGAAATTGCCAGGATGCTGAGCGGCGCGGAAGTGACGCCCGAGGCAAGGGCGCAGGCGGATCGGTTGCTCGAGGGCGTGTGATGGTGAAGTTGCATGCCGTTCCAGCCTCTTCCCCAACTGGAGAAAGGCGGCAGAAAGACAAGCCGCTACTTTCTAAAGCGGAATTGCTGGGCGAGGTGGAGGCCATGAATGACATCACCTAATAATGAAGCCGAAGCCGCCAATGAACTGATGCGGCTGGCAAAACAGATCGCGTATCACAACCAGCGTTACCATGCCGAGGATGCGCCGGAGATTTCTGACGCCGAGTATGATGCGCTGGTTCGGCGTAACAGCGCATTGGAGGCGGCGTTTCCGCATCTCGTGCGCGAGGATAGTCCGAGCCGGATGGTCGGTCACGGAGTCGAGGCGTCGCCGCTAAGCAAGGTGGCGCACGAGGTTCGGATGATGAGCCTCGACAACGCCTTTGCCGATGACGATGTCGAGGATTTCGTTGCGCGGGTGCGGCGCTATCTCAACTTGCCGGTCGAGACCGAAGTGGCCTTCACCGCCGAGGACAAGATCGACGGTTTGTCGTGCTCGCTGCGCTATGAGCACGGCAAGCTGGTCCGCGCGGCCACACGCGGCGATGGTCAGGTGGGGGAGGATGTCACCGCAAACGTTGCAAAAATTGCTGACGTCCCGCAGGTTTTGACTGGCGAGGCGCCCGATGTATTCGAAATCCGCGGCGAAGTTTACATGTCCAAGCAGGATTTTGCCGAACTCAATTCCCGCCAGGAGGCCAGCGGCGGCAAGATCTTCGCTAATCCGCGCAATGCTGCAGCCGGGTCATTGCGACAAAAGGATCCGGCCGTCACAGCCGCGCGTCCGCTGCGCTTTCTGGCGCATGGCTGGGGTGCGGCATCAGTTGTACCGGCCGACACGCAGCTGGCGATGATGCAACAGATCGCGGCCTGGGGAGTGCCGGTATCTCCGCTGCTGGTCCGCTGTAACTCACCGGCGGCAATGTTGCAGCATTACCGCAACATTGAACATGCTCGCGCCGATCTGGCGTTCGACATCGATGGCGTGGTGTACAAGGTTGACCGGCTCGACTGGCAGGAACGGCTTGGTTTCGTCGCCAAGGCCCCGCGCTGGGCGATCGCGCACAAATTCCCTGCTGAGCAGGCCGAGACCACGCTTGAAGCGATCGATATCCAGGTCGGGCGGACCGGTAAGCTTACCCCTGTGGGGCGGCTTACTCCTGTGACGGTAGGCGGGGTGGTGGTCAGCAATGTCACGTTGCACAACCGCGACGAGATCGCGCGACTGGGCGTGCGACCAGGCGACCGGGTGGTAATTCAGCGCGCCGGGGACGTGATCCCGCAAGTGGTCGAAAACCTGACCCGCGATAATCCGCGCGCTGCCTACGCCTTTCCCGACCATTGCCCTGAATGCCACTCCGAAGCCGTCGCCGAAGAAGGTGAAGTCGATGTGCGCTGCACTGGCGGGCTGATCTGCCCGGCTCAGCGCACTGAGCGCCTCAAACACTTCGTCAGCCGCGCTGCGCTTGATATTGAGGGGTTCGGCGATAAGACGATCGACGAGTTTTTCCAGCTCGGCTGGCTGGAAAGTCCGGCAGATATCTTCCGCCTGCGGTCGCGCCGGGATGAAATCCTGATGCGTGAAGGGTGGAAGGACAAGTCGGTCGACAATCTGCTGGCTGCGATCGAAGCCAAACGTCGGCCCGACGCGGCGCGGCTGTTGTTTGGGCTAGGTATCCGGCATGTCGGTGCGGTTACGGCCCGGGATTTGATGAAGCGGCTGGTCTTGCTGCCAACGTTGCGTCTGCTGGCGGAACGGGCCCATGCAGGAGACATCGACGCGGTTTCGGAACTGACTGCCATTGATGGAATTGGGCCCGCAGTGGTCGAAGCTTTGGGTGATTTTTTCCATGAGCAGCACAATGTCTCCGTCTGGGAAGACCTGTTGTCGGTCATATCGCCGCCGCCTTATGTGGTCGAAACGCGCGACAGCGCAGTCTCAGGCAAGACGGTGGTATTCACTGGCGCGCTGGAAACGATGAGCCGCGAGGAAGCCAAGGCCCAGGCCGAGCGGTTAGGCGCGAAGACATCGGGTTCGGTAAGCGGGAAGACCGATCTGGTGGTGGCAGGGCCGGGGGCCGGATCAAAGCTGAAGAAGGCCCAAGAACTGGGAGTCGAAGTGATCGACGAGGCGGCGTGGGCCACAATCGTAAAGGCCGCCGAAGGTGGTTAGTGTCCAAGAGATATCAACACGTACCGTTCCATCGTCGCAGAGCGATTTTTTCGCAGACCGCAAGGCACGGCTAATCTTGTCCTAGCTTAACGGTAATAACCGTATGATCCGCACAAGCCTGGGTCATGGCTGGATCGCGGCATATTCCTGCTCTCGAAAACCTCAATCCCGAGGCTATCTGAAGAACCCTTGCGAAAAACAACCAGCCAGCGTGCCCCATCGCCACAACCAAATTCGTTGTTCCGCAACATCTTGACTCGGCGCGGGCGGATAACTTTGAGTATCCGCGCCGGGTATGTACCGGTCAAACTCTCGTAAGTTGGGAGATCAGCGGAAACCTGCAATTGGATCGTTTGCCCTGCAGCGACTAACCGGGTTGGCGACAGCCGAATATCACCTGTAATTGCCACAGCTGTATTGGAGGTTGCGTACCAACGCTCTTCACCAACCGGTTTGGCCCGCGCAGAAGCTGCAAGCGCTACGAGGCCGACGGCGATGATATGGAAACGGTTCATGGCTTAACCTAGCACCGGCAAGCTTTCGTGCAAATCTGGTGTTGCCGG
>JAFLDC010000100.1 GCA_017302775.1 Sphingomonadales bacterium | reverse complement strand
GTGCCGGGACGATCAGCTCGTCATCATTCTTGGGCGCATTGGCAGGAAGCGGCGAGGCGACGTGCGCGACATGGCTGCACCCGGCCATCGCTTCGGCCCAGCCGGCATCGTGCATCAGATCAGCCGCAAAAAAACGCAGCTTGCTGTCATCCACGTTCAGATGAGCGCGCACTTCGGATTCCTTGGCCAGATTGCGGATCGAGGTGTGAACCATCCATCCTTCGGCCACCAACTGCCGGATCAGGAACCCGGCAATATAGCCACTGCCGCCCGAGACGAATACCGTACGTGTCATTCAGCCTCTCCCTCAAAACCGGATCATAATCGCACGCGCCAGCGCGGGCGAAATAGAGTGTACCAGTTGCAGCATCTTTACCATCCCGACGTTGATCGTTTCCTTGCCGCTTTCCATGCCCGCCACGATCTGGCGCGCGCATTCGCCAGCGCTTATCTTGTTGCTGCCCCGTCCGGCGGTCATCTGAGTATCCACCAGGGGCGGCAGCGCCTCGACCACGATGATCCCCGTGCCTTTCAGCTGCGCGCGGATCGCCATGGTATAGGATCGGAGCGCCGCCTTGCTGGCGCAATAGACGGGGGAGCCTGCATTGGGCGCAAGCGCCAGACCCGACGTGACATTGACCACCATCGCCTCCCCTCGCCCTTTTAATGTAGGCAGCAGCCGCGCGATCAACTGGGTGGGCGCATGCAGGTTCAGGTAGTAGGTCTTTTCGGCACCGGGCAAATCAACATCTCCGGCGCGAAAATCATAGCCCGTGCCCGCCCCGGCATTGTTCACCAGAATGTCGATCGGTCGATTGGCCAATGCAGCGATCAAGGTATCCACGCCTGCCGGGGTGGACAGATCCGCCGCAATCACCTCAAACCCATCGGCTTGAGTGGCGGCCACCCGCCCGGGATTTCGGCCGTGCGCAATCACCTGCGCACCCTTGTCCCGCAATTGCCGGATCAGCTGCGCGCCGATCCCATCGGTCCCGCCGGTGACCAGTACGGTCTTACCCTGAAGGCGCATGGCATTCTCCCCCGCTATCTTTGGCGAGAGAGACACTAATCATTTAGTTGCGGATTGCAACTTAGCGCATCAGGACGAGTTCTTCGGCCATGCTGGGGTGCAGCGCCACCGTGGCATCGAACTGCGCCTTGGTCAGACCGGCCTTTACCGCAATGGCCGCGGCCTGGAGGATTTCAGGCGCTTCCGGGCCAATCATATGCACGCCCAGCACCCGGTCGGTGGACGGATCGACCACCAGCTTGTAGAATCCGCGTTCAGCCCTCTCGGCAAACATGTTCTTCATCGGCCGGAAATCGCTGGTAAAAACTTTCACGTGCCCATGCACTTCGCGGGCCTGGACTTCCGTCAGCCCGACCGAGGCGATCGGCGGCTGGCTGAACACGGCACTGGGAATGTGATCATAGGCGGTCGTACGGGGTAAATTGCCAAATACCGTATCGGCAAAGGCGTGCCCTTCGCGGATCGCCACCGGGGTCAACTGCACCCGGTCAGTGACATCGCCAACGGCATAGATGCTGGGGCAGCTGGTCTGATTGAACTCATCGACCGGCACCTCGCCGTTCGACCCCAATGAAATCCCGGCGCTGTCCAGCCCCAAACCGTCGGTCTTGGGCCGGCGCCCGGTAGCCACCATCACGGCATCCGCTTCATAAAGCTTGCCCCCGGCCGTGCGAACCAGCAGCGCGCCGTCCTCTCGCTTGGTCACCCGTTCGATCGGCTGGTTGAAACCGAATTCGATTCCCCGAGCCTGCATGATCGGCAGCAACCGATCAGTCAGATCGTGATCATAACCGCGCAGGATCTTGTCGCTGCGGTTGACCACCACAACCGAGCTGCCCAGTGCGTTGAAGATCCCGGCAAATTCCAGTGCGATATAGCCTGCACCCTGAATGACGATGCGTTTTGGCAGGGCCGGCAGATGGAACACCTCGTTGGAGGTGATGCAATGCTCGGCTCCTTCGATCTCGGGCATTACCGGCCAGGCACCGACCGCGATCAGGATCACCTTTGCACTGATTTCCCGCCCCGAAGCGAGACGCACCGTGTGCGGACCGGCGACCACGGCGCGCTCGGCAAAGTGTTCGACCTTGTTGTTGTCCAGCGTTGCCGTGTAAGCGCGTTCCAGTCGGTCTACGTCGTTGGCAACGAAATCGCGAAGCGCCGTCCAGTCAAATTTCGCATCGGCAATCGTCCAGCCATACTGCGGTGCATCGTGAAGTTCGTGGGCGAAGTGACTCGCATAGACCAACAGCTTCTTGGGTACGCAGCCACGGATCACACAGGTTCCGCCGATCCGGAATTCCTCGGCCACCGCCACACGCGCGCCGTGGCTAGCCGCGATCCGGCTGGCGCGTACTCCGCCTGAGCCGGCACCGATTACGAAAAGGTCATAGTCATAGTCTGTCATACCGCACGATATGGAGTGGACCGAACGGATTTGCCAAACGGTTTTGCCGCTCAGAGTGATAGCAATCCCAGTACCTGCGGCGACCAGGGACGACGAAAGCCTATCGCACACCCGCCTCGGCCAGCAGCGCCGTAGTGCTGGGGTCAAAGGCCGCTCCGCCGCTCAGGATCGACTTGGCGATCTCCTTGCCCAGTTCCACTCCGAACTGATCGAAACTGTTAATCTCCATCAGCACCCCGGCCGCGAAGGTGCGGTGCTCATGAAAGGCGATCAGCGCGCCAAGCGTTGCGGGATTCAGATCCTCACACAGGATCGTCGCCGATGGCCTGTTACCGGGATAAGCCCGCGCACCGTCTTTCGCCACCTTCCCCGCCATCAGCGCTGCCCCTTGCGCAAAGCAATTGGCCAGCAGGTTGCGGTGATGTGCCGGATCAAGGCTATCGCCAGGAATGATTGCAGCGATAAAATCGACCGGCACCATATGGGTGCCCTGATGCAGCAATTGGAACACCGCGTGCTGGGCATCCGTCCCCACACCGCCCCAGGTGATCGGGGCAGTCGGCCCGTCGACCGGGCTACCATCGGTTTTCACGCTCTTGCCGTTCGATTCCATTTCAAGCTGCTGAAGATAGCTGGGCAGCAGCCGCAAGCGTTCGTCATATGCAAAACAGGCGCGGGTCTGGCAGCCCAGCAACCGGGTATAAAGCAGATCGGCAAAGGCTGCCCGCAGCGGCAGATTATCAAGCCCCTCCGCTTCCAGAAAATGGCGATCCATCGCCGCTGCGCCATCCAGAAATTCCGCGAAATCGTCCCACCCAAGCGCCAGCGCCACCGGAAAACCGATTGCCGACCACAACGAATAGCGCCCGCCCACGCTTTCCGGGAAAGGCAGGACACGGGTTTCGTCCACGCCCCACTCCACGGCCTTGTCGGGATAGGCCGTGAGCGCGACGACGCGGCCATAGGGATCGCTGACTCCGCCTGACGACAACCAGTCCAGGGCGGACTGCGCGTTGGTCATGGTTTCGGTGGTGGTGAAGGTTTTGGATGCGACCGCGATCAGGGTGGTAGCCGGATCGCATGCCTTGCAGGCAGCCTCAAGCGCGCAGCCGTCGATATTGGAGACGACATGCACGTCAACCTTGGCGCCGTCGCGGGTTAGTGCGTCGATCGCCAGCGCCGGCCCGAGCGCCGATCCGCCGATCCCGATGTGGATCAGATGCCGCACTTCGCCCAGAAGGCCGCCGTGTATGGCGTCGACCAGGCTTTTCATGCGCAAATGCAATGCGGCAGCTTCTTCGACCGAAGTATCGCGGCCGACCCCGCGCTGCGCGGTATGCTCAACTGCGCGGGCCTCGGTCAGGTTGATCGGCTCCCCCGCAAACAGCGCGCCGCGCCTGACGCGAAAACCCACCGCCTCGGCCAGGGTCAGGAATGCCGCGCCGTGTGCTTCGTCCAGATGCGTCTTTGACCAGTCGAACCGGATCGCCCCACCCGGCAGATCGAGCTTGCGCGACCAGGCATCAACCCGGCCCGGATCGCTAAATAACTGAGTCAGGTTGCGCTGTTCCAGCGCCCGCAACCCCAGCCATGCCGCCGCAACCGCTTCACTCATCGTCTCACTCCTGACCTTCATCGAAAGGCGCTATGCCCGCTGCCCGGACCAAGGCCAAGCGGCTAAAAACGTATTCAGGGCTGCGCCGGTAATGACTTGACGTGCGCGCGGCCTGCCAACATGGACAAGCACATGAACGATACCGCCTCCCCTGCCCCGATCGAACCGGCAGCCACCACCAAGCCAGCCAAGAAGGAAGACTCATTTCCGGTCTTCGTGCTCAAGCTGGCCGTGGTAGTGATCCTGTTCCGCAGCTTCATCTTCGCACCTTTCTACATTCCCAGCGAATCGATGCTGCCGCGCCTGCTGAACGGGGACTATTTGCTGTTGGCCAAGTGGCCCTACGGCTATTCGCGCAAATCGTTGCCGCTGGGCGTTCCGTTGCTACCCGAGAGCCGGATCATGGCCGCCACCCCGGCGCGGGGCGATGTGGTGGTGTTCAAGAACCCGCCGCTGGCCAAGGACGACTGGATCAAGCGCGTGATTGGCCTGCCCGGCGATACCGTGCAGATGAAGGGCGGCCAGATCTGGCTGAACGGCAAACCGATCCCCAAGCAGGCGATGGCGCCGTTCGAAGTTCCGGTCAGTCCCAACACCCATTGCCTTTCCACCCAGTTTGAAGCGAAGAATGCGGAAGGGGCCGATGTCTGCCGTTACCCGCGCTTCAAGGAGACTCTGCCCGAGGGCAAGAGCTACGAAGTGTTGGACCTGTTCAGCAAGCCGTCCGACGATACCCCGGTATTCACGGTGCCGGCCGGGCACCTGTTCCTGATGGGCGATAACCGCGACAACTCGGAGGACAGCCGTTTCCCTGCTGAAGTTGGCGGCGGGATCGGGTTTGTACCGGAAGACAATGTGCTGGGCCGGGCGACCGTGATGATGTGGTCCACCGATGGCGGAGCCGAATGGCTCAAGCCATGGACCTGGTTCTCCGCCGCGCGCTGGAACCGCATTGGCGGCACGTTCTAGGGCCGTGCTCGGCAAAGAAACACATGCATTCCTCACTGCCGTGGCCGGTCGTCCGCCGGTGGACGAAGGCCTGTGGCTCGAAGCGCTGACCCACGGCAGCACTGGCGCAGCGCGCGACTATCAGCGGCTTGAGTTTCTGGGTGACCGGGCCCTTGGCATGGTCATCGCCGAATGGCTGTACAAGCTCGACACCGGGGACGAAGGCAAGCTGTCGCAACGTCTGAATGCTCTGGTCAGTCGCACCACCTGCGCCAAGGTAGCCCGTCAGATCGGGCTGGGGCCGCATGTGCGGCTTGGCAAGCAGGCCCGCGATGATGGCGGGCATGACAGCGACAATATCCTGGGTGATGTGATGGAGGCCCTGATCGGCGCCTGCTTCGTCACGCATGGCTTTGATGCGACTGCAGAAATGGTTCGGCGTCTGTGGGCAGAGATGGTGGCCGGGCAGGCTGGCAAATCAAAACACCCCAAGTCCGCACTGCAGGAATGGGCTGCGGGCAACCGCCGCAAGGCACCGGAATACCATCTGGTCAATCGTAGCGGCCCCGATCACGCCGCTCGCTTTACCGTAGCCGTCAGTGTGGTCGGTGTGGGCGAGGCACAGGCTACCGGATCGAGCATGCGTGATGCGGAAACGCTTGCCGCGCAGGAATTCATGAAGAGGTTCGGATGACACAACATTGTGGTCTCGTCGCTGTGCTCGGCGCGCCTAATGCGGGCAAGAGTACGCTGGTAAACGCCCTGGTCGGACAGAAGGTGGCGATTGTCTCCGCCAAGGCGCAGACCACCCGTGCCCGGTTGATGGGGATCGCGCTGGAAGGCCCGACCCAGATCATCCTGGCCGATACGCCCGGCCTGTTCGAACCCCGGCGACGCCTGGACCGGGCGATGGTCAGCGCCGCCTGGGACGGCGCTGCCGAAGCCGATGCGATCCTGCTGGTCGTGGATGGGCGCAAGAAGAAGCTCGACTACCTCGAACCGATCCTGACAAGCCTGAAGGATCGACCGGAGCGCAAGATCCTGGTGCTGAACAAGGTCGATGAAGTGGCCAAGGAACCGCTGCTGGTCACCGCGCAGGCGCTGGCCGGACCGGACGAGGAAGGCAAGGCCCCGTTTGACGAGGTATTCTTCATTTCCGCATTGACCGGCGACGGGGTGCCCGACCTCAAAACGCGTCTCGCCGCGCTGATGCCTGAAGGCCCCTGGCATTACCCCGAAGACCAGGTTTCAGACGCCAGCGAGCGCTTGCTGGCCTGCGAGATCACCCGTGAACAACTCTATCGCCAGCTCCACGATGAATTGCCGTATGACAGCACGGTGCGCCCTGAAAGCTACACCGCGCGGGCAGACGGCTCGGTCGAAATCCATCAGCAGATCGTGATTGCGCGCGACAGCCAGAAAGGCATCGTGCTGGGCAAAGGCGGCTCAAAACTCAAATCGATCGGCGAAGCCGCGCGCAAGGAACTCACCGAACTGCTGGGCACGAAGGTCCATCTGTTCCTTCACGTCAAGGTCGATGAAAAGTGGAGCGAAGACAAGGAAATCTACGAGGAACTGGGGCTGGAGTGGGTGCGTTAAGCTAACGCAACTTCGCAATCCCGATCCCGTCGATCTTGGCCCGCTCCTTGGTCGATTCCTCGCTGCGGTTCAGCGCCTTGGCGATCTCTTTGAGGCCCTTGCCCTTGCCGGCGAGGGTGCGCAGCTTGGCAACCTCGTCGGCTTTCCAGGGCTGGCGGTGTTTGGTGAACTGTTCGGCCATCAATCCGCCTTCTTCTTGGCTGCAGTTTTTTTCGCCGGAGCCTTCTTCTTCGGAGCGGCCTTCTTGCGAGCGCCTTTCTTGGCCGGTCCCTTGGCCGCGCGGTCGGTGATGAGCTGGATCGCTTCCTCGGCTGTCAGCTCCTCGGGCTTCTTGTCACGCGGCAGGGTGGCGTTGGTGGTGCCGTCCGTAACGTAGGGACCATAACGACCCGCCATCAGCTTCATTTCCCCGCCGCTTGCCGGGTGCGGCCCGAAGGTGTTGAGCGGTTCCGCCGCCGCACGTGCGCCCCTGCCCCCGCCGTTGGCTGCTTCGGCCAGCTTCGCCACGGCCGCGTTCATGCCGGTTTCAAACACTTCGGCGGTGCTGCTCAGCTTGGCGTACTTGCCGTTATGTGCCAGATATGGCCCGTAACGCCCTATCGATGCGGTAATTTCTTCGCCGGTCTCCGGATGCATACCGACACTGCGCGGCAAATCGATCAGCTTGATCGCCCAATCCAGATCCAGTTCAGGAATGTCCTTGGGGATCGAGCTGCGCTTGACCTCCTTGCCGCTGCCCATCTCGATATAGGGCCCGTACCGGCCAACTTTGCGGATGATCGGCTCGCCGGTTTCGGGATGCTTGCCAATCTCGCCTTCCTCGCCAGCCGCCGCCCCGCCCGGCTGCGCGAACTTGCGGGTGAACTTACACTCAGGATAGTTCGAACAGGCGACGAAGGCACCATAACGTCCGCCGCGCAGCGCCAGCCGCCCGACCCCGCATTGCGGGCACTGGCGCGGGTCCGATCCGTCCTCCCGGGGCGGGAACAGGTAGTCATCCAGATATTCGTCCAGCGCCTCGGTCACTTCCGATGGCTTGCGTTTCATCACCTCGTCGCTCTTGGGCTTGAAGTCCTTCCAGAACGCCTCCAGCAGCGCCTTCCACTCCATCCGTCCGCCTGACACATCGTCAAGCTCGTCCTCCATCCCGGCGGTGAAATCGTAGGCCACGTAGCGCGGGAAAAACCGCTCGAGGAACGCGGTCAGCAAACGGCCCGATTCTTCCGCAAAGAACCGGTTCTTTTCGGTGCGGACGTAATTGCGATCCTTCAGCACCTGGATCGTTGCAGCATAGGTGGATGGACGCCCGATGCCCAGTTCTTCCAGCCGCTTGACCAGCGTGGCTTCGCTGTAGCGCGGCGGCGGCTGCGTGAAGTGCTGGTTCGCTTCAACCCCGCGTTTGGCAGGGGTATCGCCGCTCGCCATGACGGGGAGCAGGCCGCTGTCATCCTCATCCTCGCCGGGCTTCTGATCCAGCGTTTCGTCGTAGACTGCAAGGAAGCCGGGAAACTTAACCACCTGCCCGGTCGCGCGCAGTTCGTGCTTGCCGGTAGGATCGCGCAGCGTGACAGTC
>JAFLDC010000010.1 GCA_017302775.1 Sphingomonadales bacterium | reverse complement strand
CCGGTCTATATTTGGTGCCTTTCAATACCAAGGCCCTGCTGCAGGCCCGTGCAATCATCAGCCGCCTTGCAAGCAAAGTAGGTTGCGTCCAATTTCATCACACATTCAATGTCTTGTCTCGAAATACGGTGGACTGTGTTGTAGGATTACGCTTCGATCGTTCGACGGCCGGCGCGAACTTAGCCCGTCAGGCACTGGATAGGATCGCTGAAGAGTTTGCCGATGCAGGGTATCATCCCTACCGCGTCGATAATGTTGGGATTGCAAGGGCGATGAGACATCGGGACAAAAATGCTTCCTCTTTTGGAGAGGTGCTGCGACGGGTAAAGTATGCGCTAGATCCGGTAAGATCCTTGTCACCGGGCCGATACGATCCTTCGTCCTTATATTGAACTGATGGGGTGGATGCCCCCTTCGACCGATATCGTATGATCCTGACTGGCACTATGGTGGTGCCAGCGAAGGAGCGGCAGACGAGAGACGTATGTATTTTGGCAATCGACCTGGCGAAGCCGAGCTTTCAGGTCTCTGCAACGGATCGGGGTGGTGCGGTACGATATAACCGCACGGCGTTCCGGGCAAAACTGGAGCAGATGCTGGAAACGCAGGTTCCATGCATTGTGGCGATAGAGGCTTGCGCTATCAGTCAATTCTGGGGCGTTTTGCCGAAGCGTTTGGGCACGAGGTCAGGCTGATTTAGCAAATCTGCGTTAAGCCATTTGGAAGCGGCAGAAAAACGACACAACTGATGCGGCGGCGATTGCAGAGGCAGCCTTACGGCCCAACATGCATTTTGTCGCCGACAAGAGCGTCGAACATCAGGCTCGCGCGGTTGCCTACCAGCGCTTGCAACACCGCAAACTGTCGCTTAATATCAACACAAAGACGAGGCTAGCTCTCCGCTAACTCATGACGCCAATAAGTGCCAAATGTTCTGACGACGGACAACGTTTGCGTACAACTTTTTTCGTTTCAAAAGGACGGCGGGAAATGGTCGAGGCATATTTTAGGCAAAGAAATGGAAACAGGCCATGCCTTTATAGGCATGCTTTTTATAGCAAATGCTATTCGTTGGGCGATCATAGTTGATTATCGCTTGGTTAGGATTGCGTTTGAAGTCGAAGATGGAAATGAATGTCAGAGCTGGCTGGAAAGAGAGCGGCAAACGATGAATTCATCCAACTTTCTCAAAGAAGACGGCGCAAACAGGCCTTCTCGCTCGCGTTTCAGACCGGGGGCAACGTTCGCAGAAACCTGCCTTGGAGGGGCTCAGCGTATTCATGGCATTTGGCATTATCAGGGCGGCAGTTCCTATGCTGCTCGCCGCTTGGGGGTGGTCGCCGATGATGATCGACTTGATCGCGGGCATTCACGCAGCTGGGGCTCCGGCTTTTTGAATAGCCGGTTTGAGAATGGTAGGTCGGATCGGCCGTCGCAACGCAGCGAGGGCCGATGCGCTGGTTGGGATGGTTCCTCGACAAACGCCTCTTTAGGCGCATTTTATCGGTCTTTCGCATATAATAGTTCTCAAACAACTAATTCATATTTTTAAATCATACAATATTTAAGGTTGAATCGAATTAGAAAATTTTAATATGAAAGTTTCATGATGACAAATCACGACTTAGCGAATGAATACTTTTCCAAGTTCAATCTTACCGTCGCAGATTTGCTAAAAGAATCCCCGGAACTGGGCTCTGACGGTGTGATAATGCTGATTGGTTCGGTATCCGATGGCTTGGCTACTCCGCTGTCGGATATTGATTTGTTGGTGGTGGGAGAGCGCCGCCCTGATAGCGACTTGGTCCTACGCGAATCCAATCGCGAACGAGCGATAAGGGTGCTCGATTCCGGACAAGAAATTAATATAGAATATTGGGAAAAGGATCGACTCCGTTCGATAGCGGAAAAGTTCGCCAAGTCGGTATTTGCTATTAATAATCCTGCTTTAACAGACGAAATTGTGGTTTTTGACGATCATGAACTGAGGATCATTCACTATCTGATTAATGGAATAATACTTTCCGGCAGCAAGCGTGTGTTCGATGATATTTTCAAAACTGATGATTTTATTGACTATTTGGTCATGTTTTGCGCGGTTCTTAGCCACGGCAGAGGACAGCATCGGCCAGACCATGGAAAACGATTTTGTATGCGCATCGCATCACTTGAGAATGGCAATCGAGTTTGTAGTTGGTGCGGAGATCGCATCACTGGGTCACACTCTTTCACATCCTCGCTGGCGGCTGAAGCTTTTGAGGAAGTCCCAGCCGGAAATCGGGGAAGACGTTTATAATGAATATCTATCGTACTTGTTTGCCAAGCCGAGCACGAGCAAGGAGGATATTGAGAAAGGTCTGCAATTTGCGCAGAACCGGCTTGGAACAATTTTCATGCGCCGCCCCAAGCTAATCGTGGCCACGGTTGCACTGAGGGACAGAATGAAATTTGTCACGTCGTTTGGAACTTAGTGTCGGGAGCGGCGAAGTTGAATCATTCGACGCTTGCAATGGCTGTGTCTGCTCAGCCGCGCCCCGGTAGAGCGCAGAGCGTGAAGAGTACGCTGAATGACTTCTGTAATTGCCGCCCGTGATACGCCATATTTCTGATCCAAGTGGCCAGTTGCCGGTTTGGTGGACACCGAGATAAGGTGTTCTATTAAGCTGGAGGAACAGGATGCAACGAAGGAAGCACAGCCGCGAGTTCAAGCTTGAGGCGGCAAGGTTGATCAAGGAGCGCGGCGTGAGCGTCGCAGCCATCGCGGGATCTCGACGTGCCGCGACGCTGCTGCGCAATTGGGTTGCCGATTTTGGCGGCGATCCAACAGGCGCTTTCCCGGACCACGGCCAGATGGAGCCGGAGCGGTTGGAGATCGCGCTATTGCCGCGCGAGACATCCTAAAAAACCCGTCCCGGGGGGCGCCTGTGCGCGATAGAAACGGGTTGCGGTATGGCGGTGTCAGGAGGGTCGCGGCCGATGGCTTGTTGGTGACTTGAGACCCTTTCAAAAAACGCGGCCAGTAGGCATGTGCGTACTTGAGAGTTGTGACGTCGCCCCCTTTTTTGGGCAGGCGGTGATCCCGGTTAGGAAGATGGCCTCAGTGCATTATTGGGAAACCGATTCTCGGTAGGGAGCTGACGCGGAACGGTAGCACAGCGCCCGGTGCACCGTGCGGCTCTATGACCGAGTTTGGGTGGATTGCGGAACGGCGGCTTTTGGATTGGCGGAGGCGCAAGCGGCCGCCTTGTCGGGGAGTCCAGAACGACCGCCATTGGATGGCGAGCAGCCTAAGGTAGCCGCCACATCAGCGCCTCTTCCCTGAATTTCGCGCCGAGCGGTGCACCCTGGGGCAGACTCTCGTTATGACTGCGGGACCACCCGGGGGCAGGTCACGCTCTTTAAACAGCGACCGACTAAATTATGAGAGTCGAATTTTTCTCTGCTCTTCCGCTGCTACCGGGTGTACGATGGGAAAACTGATCGATAATGTCGTTATCGGTACCGGCTTATCAGGTCTCCCAGTCGCTCATGCGCTGGCCCAGGACGGCGCAACGGACATGGTTATCCTCGAACGCGGGCCCGACCTCGGCGGGGTCTGGTATCACAATCGCTATCCTGGCTGTTCGTGCGACGTACCTTCCTATCTCTATGCGCTCGATGGAATGCCTGCCCATCACTGGTCCCGGCGTTTTCCAAAACGCGAAGAGATGCTCGACTATATCAGGACCTGCTTTCGCCAAACCGGACTCGACCGTCACGTTCGGCTCTAGACAATGGTCGAGACGCTAGCCTGGATTGCAAGCGAAGGACGATGCCTGGTGAAATGCGATGGTGGTCGAAGCTACGAGGCCCGCTTCGTACACGCCGCGACAGGCCAGATGCCACGGCCGACAACGCCCAAACTAGAAAGTATCGAGGGCTTCCGGGGCGAATGGTCTTATTCAAGCGAATGGCCGGCCGATCGCGATGTTTCCGTCAAGAGGGTTGGCGTGGTTGGAACCGGGGCCAGCGGCGTCCAGATGGTCGCGGGGATCGCGGAACGCGCGGCCCGCCTAACTGTATTCCAGCGTAAAGCACCCTACCTCTTCCCGCGCAAGGACAGGGAGTTTTACGCCAGGGAACAGCGGTTACGGGTCAGACTCTTGCAGAAGCGGCTGTACCGATCCTACCTTTACTGCAAGCATGAAATGAACGGCATTGCCTATTTCAATTTCCAGTTTCTGCTGCAACTGGTCCGCTATAACACCACGTGGCAGGTCATGCGATTCTTGACCGATGACGCGGTGAGGGTGGGGGCGAGGCCAGGCTACTCTCCCGGTTGCAAGCGCGGGCTCGTCAACGACTACTAGTACCCCACCTTCGCGCAGTCGCATGTCGAGTTGGTCACTGAAGACATAGACCATGTGGACGGCCACGACGTCGTGGTTGCGGATGGGCCCGGAATTCCCTGGATGTGCTGGTGATGGCGACCGGCTTCGGCGGAACCCGACCGATGCATGGGATTGAAGTGTTCGGAGGCGGCAGATTAAGCCTGCACGAACATTGGAATGAAAACGGGGTCAGCGCCTGCTACGGGACCCAGGTGCACGGCTTTCCCAATCTCTTCCTCCTAATCGGGCCCAACGTCGGGCTCGCCCATAACTCGGTCCTCTATATGATGGAATCGCAGGTGGGATTCATCAGGAGGATCGTGCGACGGGCGTTGCACGGGAGAGAATGCGGAAATTCGCGCGGAGGCCCAAGCCAGTTGCAACGATCGGCTCGGTAGTCTCCTGCCGCGTACGCCCTAGCAAATCGGCGGCCGTGCCGGTTGTCCCATAACCCTGGGCTTAACGCCGGGCTCGCCCGCCCTCTAGGATCGCAAGCAAGAAGCGAGTTCAGCACCAGTCGATTTCGCCGCAGCGAACCCCGTATTGCCGTGCTACGCGTTCGAGAGATCGACGGCAATGAACAACATATTTCTTCCGTTTGGCCTTAGTCTCGGCGAGAACGGCCATGATCCTGGGCAGCGGAAACAGGCGATCAGTGTTAAGTCCGCATCGATGGAAGGCCCGTATTGGCAAGGCATCGATCAGTACCAGCGGGTTCAGGAACGCTTGCGTTGTGGCGGCCATGAACCAGGCACGTCGGTCGATTGCGAACAGGGCATGGGTATCTATCGCATAGACTGGGGCCTTCGAACGCCGTTCACTGAAAAACAGATGAGTGAGGAAATAGGCGGAGACGCTGGATAGGAAGTGCAGTGACCCACGGCTGGAAATATTCAACAGAACGCCGCCACGTGAAATAGGCCCGGCCGGCTGGGATGCGCCGCGCAACAGGAACCCTGTACAATTGACGAAGATGCTGCCCGGCTTCACCGGACGTGTCCGGCCCGATCGGAACTGCATGACCGGACCATCAGGGCTATCGATGACATCATCGAGATATTCGTCGATTTTCTCGCTCAGGCCGGACTCGACCATCCGGCATTCTTCGCCAGACAAATAACCGAAGAAACAATTTTCGCCCGACCCGTTTAGCGATAGCGCGTATTTCTCCTTGAAATAGGCAAATGCTTCGTCACCATTTGTACCGTCGAATCGCATTGCGACATCGCCGAATATCTTCAACAAGAGTTGACCGTCACGCCAGCGCCGCCAGCCAGCCGGAGCGACATAGCTGCGGTCGAAGAAGACCGTTCCGCGGCCGGCTATCATACAGATGCTGCGCTGCCAATGATCGCCGATGGCCTGTTGGGCGCAATCCATTCCGGTCTTACCACTGCCCACGACATAGACCGGTGCCGCTTCGTCGCGCGCCAGGTATCTGGCCATGTCCACCGGCGTTGCCGATTCGACCGCCCGGCTCGACAATGCGAGCGGTGTTGCATCCGGAACGCCGTTGCCACGGGCCACAATGAACCGCCGGGCATCGACGACACGAGCAGACCCTTGCGGATCGGAGGGCCGACAATGCACGCGCAGCCCTTTCTGCCCCGCTAGATCCGTCGCCGCGTCGAGATCGGCTTCGTAGCCAAACAGTTCCACCAGAAAGAACTTCGACCTCAGGATGGTCAGACAATGGTCGAAATGATGGAGTATTTCCGGCTTGGTCGCCAGATAATGCGCGGGCTTGTCCCAATCCCATGGAATGTCACCAACGGTGAAATAGGGGTGCGGCTGATGCAGGCGAACGAAATCGTATGTTTGCGTCCACATCCCGCCGCAGCGAGAATGTCGGTCGATCAGAACGACGCGCGCGCCAGTTGGCAAATATTCGCTCGCCACCCATAAGGCGTTCAACCCTGCCAGCCCTGCACCGACAACGCACAATTCGAAAGGTTCGCTCGAACGCGCGGCCGACGCGGTTTTCTCACCAACTTGATAGTCGCGCATTTTTCAGTCCCATCTCCGCCCGTCATGATCGCTCCACCGCTCTAGCGGCAAACGCCTTTCAGGGGCATTCATCGGGCTGGCAAACCGGCATCGCAACGCGCAGAAGGCGATGATTCCCGCTCTGGGAAATTGCGCAATCGCATCAGCTTGGCTGTGGTCCTGAAACTTGGCCACAGCGAGACATTGCGCCGGATCGGCCGGAATTTGGTCGAACGAAACTCTAAGTAGATGCCTGTGTCCATGCACCAGTCCAAGGTGACCCTCAAGATCCTGCGCGCCAAGTTGATGCCGAGACAGAGCCGATTGCCGAGGCCGAATGGGAAATATTCCGTCGGCGCGAACTTGCGATCGAGAAACCTCCCGGGGCGGAACGCCGCCGGATCGCCATAAACGGTGCTGCTATGATGGATCTGGTGTGGGCACGGACAAACCAGCGTCGGCTCGTCCAAGTGCGCCGCCTCCGCCTGCTCTCTAACGGGGCGGCGCGGCAATATTTCTAGTGGCGGACAATAGCGCATGACTTCGGATATGAACGCCTCGGCATGACGATCATATTCGACGGTATCGGTGCCGTAATACGCGCACAAATCAAGGCGTGAATTCATGTCTTTGCCGAGCCAGAACAGCATCCAGGTTATGGCAGACCCGGTGGTATCGTATCCCGCTGCCAGCGTGGCTACCAAGTTGTCGCGGATGAACACGTCCGAGTAGCCATGCACGGTTTGGCTGAGCAAGAGATGGCTGAGCAAATCACGGGGGCTGTGGTCGTCAACCCCTTCCTGCAAAACGATGGCCCGGCGATGATCGATCATCTCGAGGATGACGTCGTCGATTGCCGTGGTCCGGCGCTCAACTTCAGCGCCGACCGATAGCTTTCCTCGTGCCTTCCAGAATGCCTTGTTATAGCTGACCAGATTAGCAAAATAGCCAGTTGCCGCTTCGAACTTGCCTAGCAGGCGTTGGACGACGGTTTCGTCGGTCACGCCCAGGATAGCAAGGCACATGGCTCTCATGGTCACACGCCGCATGACCTTACCGACGCGGATTTGACGCCCTTCAGTCATGTTCGCGAGTTCGCGGTCGAGAAAATCCGGCATGTGCTCGACTACCTGCTCAATACTGGCTCTGTTGATCGCCTGGCTGATTAGCCTTCTTGCGAGGCGGTGTTCCGGCCCGTCGAGCGTGAAGGCACTGTGCTTACCGAACAACGGTTCAAGAAATGCGTTGCCCGAACCGGCCAGAAAGGTTTCGCCAACCAGCGTATTGAATGCCGTCAATTCCTCCGGATCGACTTTGAGTTGCAGGTTTTCCCAGCCGAGGACCCGTATGATCGGCGGGGCTTGCCGATCACTCAACGACCAACGGTCAGATCGTTGCGGGAAAAGAAATCGAGACGGGAAGAATAGCCATGCGATGTAATCTGTCGCGACATTCTTCATCATTGCCCGCATTCTCGGCTTGGATGCCGACGATTTCTGTCGGCTGCAGTGAGGTGACCTGTGATAAAGGCAAACTGGTTGCGTTCCAAGCCCAAACGCAAGCTGGTTTCATGGCATGCAGGTGTTCCAGGCACTTCTTTGGCAGGAGCTTGACTGGCCCTGTGTCCGGCGAGCGTCCACAGCGATAGTGTTGGGTTGGTGACGATCGTGACAAATGATGAAGAGCGGCTTGAGGTACTACCGGCAAGCTAGGGTGAGACGGTGGCCCTAAGAGTCCTTTTCCTTCCCCCTGGAGCGATCCGGCGGGTTTGCAGCTATGTGCACCAACCAGCCGGGCTTCTCCACCCAGCATGTGTTGAGAAATGGCGGAGCCGCATTGTCGAGGCACGCCAGCGGCAATACCAGCGCGCACCCCGGCAAAGCTGCCGATCCCAAAGGATCGGCGTATGAGCGGGCGGCTTGGCTTGATCACCCGGCCCCTCTGAAAGCCTGCTTTTGATGAATTAGGGAATTTTCACCCCAAGAATCGCAAGATTGTGCGGCTGTCAAAGTAGTACGGAAAATCGGTTGCTTGCGGATATGAAAAATTGATCCCGAATAGATTGCGATACTCGCATGATCCAAAATTTGATCGCGTTAACGGGCTTGTCGCAAGACGTGTCGCGCGCTTATCGTTCGGGGATAAGGAATTGGCCGGCGGAGTTGGCAGTGAGCATGGGAGTACGAGACGTAGAGCCGACAGGCAGCGCGAAGCCCTGGCAGCCGTTCGGGCAAGAAGGCATCACCGCCGAAAAGGCCGCGATATCGTCATGGCTAGATGCCTTTGCGGCGCACCCACTCACTACCCTCCTGACGCTAAACGATGGGGAACTGTTCGTGCGCGCGGACGTCGGCGGGGTCGGCTTTTTCCGTTTTGGGAGAGGGGTTCTGGCGGTCGGTGGCGCATTGACACCCGACGGTGACCACCGCCCGACGCTCGAGGCCTTTCTCGAATGGTGCGCCGCCGAACGCCTGATACCGCAGTTCGTACATTTTTCGCGCGCTACGGCAACCGCGCTGGCGCAGTTGGGCTTCAAGATCGATCAACTGGGCGCCAGCTATTCGCTGGCCCTCGACGACGGCAAGCTTTCCGGCAGGCAATACCAGCAAGTCCGCCGCAAGCTGAACAAGGCGCAGCGGCTGGGCGTAACGATCGAGCGCATCGAGAATGTTGGGCGCTTCGAGACCTTGATTCCGACCCTGCAGGAGATCAATCGGCAATGGCTGCGGCAAAAGGGCGCCAAGCATATCAAACTACTAGTGTGCGAATTCAACCGCATCCGGCCCGACGCGGACACGTTGATCTATACCGCTTGGCATGACGGAGAACTCGTCGCTTATCTGGTTTTCAGCAGGACGACCGGAAGCGATTCCGGCTGGTTTCACAACCTCTCGCGCCGCAAGCCTGGATGCGTCGATGGCACGATGCAGCTAATCGTATCGCGCCTGATGGAAGACGTCGGGAATGGCATAATCCATTTTGGCTTCACACCGCTGGTGGAGTTGCAAGCGCCTGTTTATCCGCATTCGAAAGTCGCTTCGGTCATTGCGCGCCAATTGTCTAAGTTCGGCGGTGTGGTCTATCCGGCCCGGTCGCAGCGCCAGTACAAGGCTAGCTGGTGCCCGACTGAGGTCAGTCCCGAATACCTCGCATATCGAGGCAGTACCCTGCGAGCGATACTCTGGTTCCTGCGCGCGACGAATTCGCTTTGATGTCAAGGCCGCGCCCGTTTGAAACAACCTGCGCGGTATAGGTGAAGCCGTGTTCACCAGTATCCGAGCGAGCCATGTCTGCGCCAGCGCTTTGAAGTGTCACCGTTTTTCCGGTGGTGGTTCTATTTGAGTCATACGGCCATATCGAGGGCGGCGCTGGCTGCATAGTGGTTGGCTTCGGCTTCTGCAGGCGGGAAGTGTCCGATGGGGCCGAACAAGCGATCGTTGTTGAACCAGTCGACCCAGCGCGGTGTCGCCATTTCCACCGCCGAAGCATAGGGCCATGAGGGTTGCGGCCGGGTGACCTCGGCCTTGTAAATGTCGCTGATGGTCTCGGTCAGGGCGTTGTTATAGCTGTCTCCGGCGCTGCCGACCGAGAGAACCAACTCGGCCTCGGCTAGGCGCTGGGCATAGCTCATGGCAAGGTATTGGACGCCGCGATCGTTGTGGTGGACGGGGGTAGTGCGCGCGGATCGTCTGCTCCAGGGCATTGAGCACGAATGCCAGCGGTGGCACTGGTCCTGACTTTCTAGCCGACGACCCGGCGGGCAAAGGCGTCGATCACAAAGGCGACGTAGATAAACCCGGCCCAAGTGAGGACGCGGGTGAAGGCGACTACCCACAGCGCGTTGGGCCGGCTGACCTTGAACGCGCGGCTGACCCTGTCGAGCGGGCACGGTGCCTTCGGGTTGCCGACGGTGGTAATCGCCGTCTTCCCGCGCCTTATGCCTGTCAAGCCCACGTCGCGCATCAGCCGTTCCACTGTACACTTGGCGACTGTCACCCCTTCGCGGTGCAGTTGATGCCAGACCTTGCGGGTACCTTAGAGACTGAAGCTAACTTTGTTGGTTTGCATAGAGAGCTGCCCCGGGAGGGACATAAATTTCCACTGAGAAGTGGTCCATGTTTGAGCCACGTCCGACCGGCTGGTTTGAAGGTAACATGGAGTGATCGACATGGCGTTATTGACTGTAATCCGTCACTGGCATTTTCGTGATGGGATGCCGATCCGGGAGATAGAGGGGCACACTGGGCTGCCGCGCAACACGATCCGCAAGTACTTGCGCAGCGGTGCGGTGGAGTCCAATTTCAAGGTTTTTGATCGACCGAGCAAGCTGGCATAACCTGCAGGCTGAGATCTTCGTCTTGCGCACTGTCTGCGCCGGGAAGCGTGAAACCGTGCCGCTGCACCAGCACCTCGATTTCGTGCAGCATGGATAGGCTTGGCTCCCGTGCAATCATGAAGCTCTTCGTCCGGTCGTCCATACTGAGAGCCACGGTTTCGGAAAAGCAGCCGAGGGCGACACCGGTTTCTTCCGACAAAAGGTTGTTGTCGCCATAACGGCGCTTCGTCGGCTGGCCGACCAGGCCGCTTTCCAAGATGACCGGACCGTTTGCGTCGGCACTGTTTTCGAAATCGAACGGGCGGGCAGTGTCGAGAACGATGGCATCGCTCTTGAGGTGCGCAGGTGTGAGGAACGGTTTGCCTTCGCTCGAACAGGATACGACAAAATCAGCATCTTTCAGGTAACGCTGATAATTGTCGCTCACCACGATGGGGGCATCGGACCCGTCGGGGCCTGCGGCGCAGAGGCGTTCGATCGCAGCGTGGTAATCTGCGGCATCAGGTTCCGGTCCGAGCAAGGATTGAATCAGCTCCGCTATGCTGCCAGGAAGCGGATCGATGACCGATTGCATTTCCCGACAAATCGTTTCAAGCAACGGTCGGTAATGGGCCGGGGACGCCCTAGCGCGACCAATCAGCAGCAAACGCCGGGCATGTTGCGCGGCCGACAGCGTGACGAGGCTGCCGATCGAGCCTCGCGCCCCGATGATCGCAACGATGCTCGGCCGATCGCTTGCCAGGTTTCGCAATTGCGCGGCAGTGGCCGCGGCAGTGAGGGTATTGCCGGTCGTCACGCAGACTTCGGGGAACCGTTCCTCGGCTATCTTCCCTCCGCCGGTCACCACGGAAGTGTAGGCGCCCAGGCCGACGACCTTGGTTCCCAGCGAGCGAGCCTTATGAAAATAGGCATCGATCAGGAAATCACGTTCGCGTGGCGGCAACCTCATTAGGTCTCGAGGAAACAGGAGGCTGGAAAGGATTAGCCCACGCCGTGATGAAACCGAGCCGTCGACTTCGAATGACAGCAAAACCGCCGGGCTGGGATCAATTTGCCCCAGGCGCGTAACCAGCGCGGTAATCTGCGCAATTTCCACCTCGGTCATGTTCTCACGAACGGCTCGTGGCAGCAAACCGAAAACGTCGCTTGGCTGGGTCAGGTGCGATAGAAAAGCGAAATCGAACGGCTCACCATCATCCAGCGGAACGAGTGGATGGCAGCGGTCGTCGTCGTTGTTGTAAGCGGGTATGGAAATTTCGCGCGGAGGCAGGGTTGATTCCGGCCTGCCGAGGAATTCGGCCAGCAGAATATCGTATCGACCCTGCGCGATCAACTGGGTGACGTCGCCAATCCCGTCGAAAAAGGCATCTAATGCTTCAACGGTCGTGTTCAATGCCGGCTCCAACCGCAAGGCGCAGGATTGTGACATCAAAGGCAAGCTGATGACATCGTGCTTGCGGAACAGATAGGCACTTATCAGATTGCTCAGCAGCCCCGAATTAGCAAGGAACGTCAGTCCAATATTCCCGGTCGATTCAACGCCGGGAAAATAGATGCCGCGCATCAGCCCGACGCCGGTGACCCGCACCCTCTCGCCCAATGCCTCGGCTCGTTGGTCGATGCGCTCGCTCAAACGGGCGATGCGCTCTTCAAGCTCTTTGCCTTCCGTCAATTTACCCACGACATGCAGTGCGACCGCGCAGGCAAGCCCGCCGCCGGCAAAGGTCGAACTGTGCTTTCGGTCGAATTCGCGGGAGCGTACATGCTTTTTCATGAGGATTGCGCTGATCGGCATCAAACCGCCGCCAAGGCCTTTGCCCAGCAATGCGATATCGACGTCCAGATTGAGCCGCTGTGATAGAAGGAAGGAGCCGCAACGATAAAGGCCACACTGAATTTCGTCGGCAATCACGAGCGTATCATGCCGGTGGCACATGGCCACTGCGGCACACAGCCAGTCGCTGTCTGGAGCGAACATGCCGCCTTCACCCAGGACTGGTTCGAAAAGGAAGGCAGCCACGTCGCGCTGCTTCAGCAACGCTTCGAGTGCGGTGAGGTCGCCCGGTTTCACAATGCTGCTTTCGTCGCGTTCGCAAATCAGTGGATGCGCGTGCCGGTCTGAACCGGACACGCTCAAGGCCAGCTCAGTCTTGCCGTGAAATCCTCCCTTCAGGGTCACTATCTTGCGCCGCCGCGTGGCTAATCGTGCCAGCTTTATGCTTGCTTCGACCGCTTCCGCGCCGCTGTTTGCAAAGACGCAATGGCTCATAGCCGGCGCCGCTGCAATCAAAAGGTTCGCAAGGGCATCCTGGGCCTTGTTGCGATATGGCTGGATGAAATTGGGCTGGTCGGATTGCAGATGCGCGATCATCGCACCCTTCGTGCCAGCATCATTGTGACCGAAAATATTGGTACCATACTGGGCGGAGCCATCATAGATGCGGCGGTCGCCGAGGAACAGGTAATCGCCTTGCGCGCGCGAGAATGTCACATCCAGTCCGAGCACGTCGAGCAGAGCCTTGCGATATCCACCGGCCGGCTCGTCCAATAGCAGGTGATACAAGCCAATATTGCGCATGGTTATGCTATCTTCCTCCATGCCTGTTCAAAAATTCGCACGTGACCGTGCTCGCTGGAAGCAAAAGCCAGTATCGTTTCCCAGTATCAGCCAAACGATCTATCCGTCAGAATATTTCTCCGGGCCGCTTGAGCCGGTTTGCCAGAATGCCGCGATCGATACCCAGATGGACGGCGATCGCGAGTGTCGATGGTGCCGTGGCGGGCGTGAGCAGGCAATAAATCAGCGCGATTGCCAGTCCGCCGGCATTCGAATGGGTCACGTTGTAGAGATGGACGAATACGGCTGACACTTGTCGCCGTCCGGTCAGCCTTGCTGCCATGACACCCGGCAAGTAGCCGACGACGTCGATGATGGAAAACAGAATAAAGAAGGCAATCCAGTCGATAGCGTGGTAAGTCAGCACAGTACCAAGAAACCCGATGGCCAGCAGGACGATTCCGTCAACGCGCTCGGGTCCGCGCAGCGGTGTCGGGGCGTTGTCGTCAGCCTTGATACGCGGCGATGGAATGGCCGGTGTGGTGATCATCGTGTGGCTGCATCCTGGGTAAACAGGCGGATATCGCGGGCAACGTTTCGGCTGGGTGGCCCCAGTATGTGTAGGCGCTCGCAATTGCCCGATACTGCGGCGATCGTTCGGGGGTTCATCACCCGGCGCCATAGCGGCGGCACGAAAGCGAGCACCATCATGCCGAAATATCCTGTCGGCAGGCGCGGCCCGCCAGCCTCGTCCAGCAGCGATTGATAAGGGCGCATCGGCCGCGCGTGGTGATCGGAATGGCGCTGTACGTTGAGCAGTAACATGTTCGATATCATTGCATCAGTGTTCCAGGTGTGGACCCGCTGCACGGGCTCGCGCCTTCCGTTGGCACCCATAGCGCGCAGCAATCCATAATGCTCAATATAGGTTACCAGGGTAAGGGTGAACCAAGCGAACAGGTGATGCAGGACAATCCATGGCAACACCAATGGTCCGAGGACAATCACAAGCGCAAACGCAATCAGCGCGGTAACTGCATAGCTCTGCAGTATCCGGTTATGAACCGAAAGGGCACGGGTGCCCGTTAGAGCCAGCCGGCTTGCCTCGCGCCGCAGGCCGCCTGAGACTTCGCCCGGCATATCTCTTAGGGCGAATGCGTAGATGCTTTCATCAAGCCGGGCCGACGCGCAGTCTTCGGGAGTGGCAACTTGAATATGGTGCCCCCTGACATGCTCGAGCAGGAAATGCCCCATCCCTACCACGGCAAGGACCATTTGTGCCGCGATCCGTTTGGCTCGTCCCGTCTTGTGCGCGAATTCATGCCCTATCAGCGCGCATTGCCCGTTGATGAGGCCAAAGCCAGCAACGGCCACGATCCGCGCCCATAGCGGCAAATCCTGTGTCACCGCCATGTGAATCGCCCCAATAAAAATCGACAGATGCAGCGGAGCCTGCAAGTAAAGCAAAACGTCGAAGAATGGGTCGTTTTCCAGATTATCAATTTCCAATCTTCGCTCGCCGATTAGGAAATCAAGGATCGGAACTATCCCGAAGAAAACGACGGGAAGAAAGAAAACTGCCGAGGTTCCCGCCCCCGTCTCAATGAAAAATAGCGCAAGCAAAGGAACGCAGGTGTTGATGCTTAGGCCGATCAGCCGCACGAAATAGGATGGAAGCCAATCCAAAAATCGATCTTCCATTTCCGCAAAGAACCTCCGATGTTGGCGCCTTAGTGCGTGAAATTTTTGCGCGACAGCCAATTAGTTCGATCCGCAAATTCCATTGCAGGTCGAGCATAGACAGCGCCTTCATGAGTAAATATTCATATCACCCATAAGTCTGATTGAAATGTTTTTTTGTCAAGTAGACTATCGGAATTCCGGCAGTATGGGGATCGTGCCAAGACGCACTGACGCTGCTTCGCTAGAGGGGTCTCAGGCTGCTGAGAATCTGCCCCGACATTGTGGGCACATGGAGGCTTGCGACAGCGGCGGCGATCTGAGCCTGGCCCGCGGCTTTTGCCGGTGACCTTAATCCTAGAGCGGTTTTCGATCATTCTGGTTTATATCCGCATGAGCTGAAGTGGTTGGCGCATTCGTCTGGCAGGAGTTGTCAGACTAAATTGCCCCATCCCGGATTGTGCTGCTAACCAGCGCCAATGCGCCGCTACAAGCCGAAGCCCGCCAGCCCATTCCACTACTTCAACTCTTCGCCGAGGTGATCCGCCTCGTGGTCATGATGTATGTTCGTTTCCCGCTGTCGCTGCGGAACGTCGAGGACCTGCTGTTCGAGCGCGGGATCGATCTTTGTCATGAGACGGTGCGGATGTGGTGGAACCGGTCCGGTCCGATGTTCGCCGGCGACATCCGCCGGCAGCGGGTGAGCCGGATGCGAAGGTTCCGGCAGTGGCGCTGGCACCTCGACGAGATGTACGTAAAACTAAATCGTGAGATGGTCTACCTGTGGCACGCGGTCGACCAAGAAGGCGAAATTCTCGAGAGTTACATCGCAAAGACTCGCGATAAGGAAGCGGTCCTCGCCTTCATGAAGCAGGCGCTGAACCGACACGAATCACCTGAGACGATCACCACCGACGGCTTGCGCTCCTACCGTGCCGCGATGAACGAGCTCGGCAATAGCGAAAAGCAGGAGATCAACCGCTGGGCCAACAACCGGGTCGAGAACAGTCACCTGTCGTTCCGGCGACGAGAGCGAGCGATGCTGAGGTTCCGGCGCATGAAGACGCTGCAGAAGTTTGCCTCGGTCCATGCCAACGTCCACTACCACTTTAACCAGAAACGCCACCTCGTCGATCGCCATGCCTACAAGGACCGACGCTCGGCCGCACTGGCCGAGTGGCAACCCCTCATGGCCTGAACACTCGCGCCCAAAGCCACAGCTGCGCCAATCGGAGGCATGTTGCGATTAGACTGACAGCACCCCTTCCAGTCCTTTGGCATAGTACCAGAACGCGGCCGGTTTTCCTTTGGTGGGCAGCCTTCGCCAGGCATGGCGCGGCGCAGGCGAATTCGCTGTGGGCTTGTCGCGGCCTGGTCGGTTATGGTCGATCCGGGCCGGCCTGGGCGTCGCAGTGGCGCACGGCGGCTTTGCGGTGAAAGTGTAAAGACCATGATACTGGGCCGGCTGACGTTTGGATTGCTTGTCGCGATGACGGCCATGGGCCTGTTGGGCATGAGCCCTGCCGCGGATGCGCGGGTGCGGCAGGTGTGTGCGCCCGGCAGCGAATTCAGGGTCATCACTTACAACATTAGGCTGGATACCCCGGCTGATGGCATGAACCAGTGGGCGCACCGCCGCACGCTGCTGGTGCAACAGGTCCGCTTGCTTAAGCCTGATATCCTTGGTCTGCAGGAAGTGGTGCCGCAGCAACGCGCCGACCTTGTTCATGACTTGCCAGCGCTGGTCTGGGTAGGCGGTGGGCGCGACGACGGCGCGCTCCAGGGCGAGGCTTCGCCGCTGCTGATCAATGGCGCGCGGTTCCGTATCGCCGGATCGGGGATGTTCTGGTTATCGCCAACGCCGCAGCGACCGTCGCTGGGATGGGATGCCTCCTATCGCCGCGTGGCGACCTGGGCACGGCTGACCGACCGGACCAACGGCACGCGGATCCTTGCGATCAATACGCATTGGGATCACCTGGGCGTGCAGGCCCGGCTGGAAAGCGCCCGGCTGCTGCGCCGCTGGATCGCCGCCAATCGCCAGCCAGGCGAAGCAGTTGTTCTGCTGGGTGATTTCAATGCTCCGCTGGAAGAGCCTTCGCTGCAAACAGTGCTGTCGCCGGCCAGCGCGGATGATGTGTTGCGCGATGCACGGACGGCGTCGCTGGAGCCGGCCGTCGGCGTGCGGTATACCTTCAACGGCTATCAGCCGGTTCCGAGTTCCGGTGCGATCATCGATCATATTCTGGTCGGGGGCCGCCTTGCGGTGGTGCGATATCATGCGCTTGGCGAGCATTTCGACGGCCGGCTGGCCTCCGATCACTTTCCGGTTATTGCCGATCTGGCGGCATATCCTGCCGTGAAAGGTTGCGCAGCAGGATCGCCCGCATCGTAGCGAGATCGCGCTGCTCGCGGGCGTCCAGAACACCGCGGGCTGCGCATGGCAAATGGGCGCCGGCAGGGCCATCGCGCTCCAGCCCATAGTGCAGCAGCATCGCGGCCCAATGCCGCCGCGCCGTTGGTGCGAGCGGCCGTAACGCTGTGAAAGCGTGGAGCAGCACGTCCCACGCCGAGCCCAGCGCCGGTGAGGATGCATTCCACCAGTAGTTGAACAGCACAGAAACCGCTGACAGGGCCTCTACGTGATGGAACCAGCCATAAGGGATGTACAGCGCATCGCCCGGTTCCAGATCGGCTACCAGTGCGGCATCCATAGCGGTGGCAAAACGGGGATAGCGCTTAAGATCGGGTTCAAGCGGATCCGTCATTGCGATCGGCGTACCGGCCGGGGTCGGCTCGAACGGGCCGAGGTACAGGTTACCGACCTGTTCGGGGGCAAAGAGCGTGAACCGGCGCCGACCTGCCGCGCAGTAAGCCAGGTTCTCCGCCGGGTCACTGTGCGCCGCCACCCTCGCGCGGTTACCGATCCATAGCCGGGCCTCGCCTTGTCCGGGGCAAATCGGCAACGGGTTGGCCTGTTCGAACAGCGGCGCGGCAGCCTGGGCGACGATCCCCTGTGCTGCTATCGTACGCGGGGTGGCGGCGGTGATCTCTCCCGCCAGCTCATCCAGAAAGGCCATCGATGGCAGGCGGCGGCGGGTGAATGTAAACCCGGTGAGATCAGCGTTGTAATGGAAGCGGCCGCGGTGCTGCGGGGCGGCCTCCGCAAATGCGATATCCTGGCGGGCCATAGTCGATCGCAAGTAAGCCAGCACGGCGTGGTCGCCACTACGGGCTGCCGCCACTACCGGCCAATGTGCGGCAATGCCGCGCACGATAAAGGGCTCGCCCGATTCCAGCGCGGTGATCGCGCCGGCAGGATCCGCGCCGCTATGTTCCGTGATAGTCTGCATCGTGGCCCGCACTCCCATCGTGCTTGTCCCGTGTTCCGGATTTTGGGAACGCTTCCACATGTTGCCGTGCTTGCCATTCATGCGCAAGCTTGCAACTATGCCCGAGCGAGCGGTGGGGCATCGCAGACTGACCGGGGCCAATGTGAACAAGCCGACTATCGACGACGTCGCGGCGCTTGCCGGTGTGGGCAGAACCACGGTCTCGCGGGTGTTGAACAACCAGCCCAATGTGCGTGCGGAAGTGCGGCAGAAGGTGATGGGGGCGGTCGACAAGCTGGGCTACCGGGTCAATCTTCAGGCGCGGAACCTCGCTGGCCGCAAGGCGCTGCGGATCGCGCTGATCCATGCATCGGACTTCGATAGCGAACCGAATTCCTACTATTCCTCAGCGCTGGAACTGGGGGCAACGCGGGCCAGCGCCGGGCTGGGCGTTCAGATCATCACGCACGTGGTCAACCAGAATGATCCTGGCGCTGCGGCAGAGATTGTCACCCGGCTGCGTGATGATCAATGCGATGGGGCGATCCTTACCCCGCCATTCAGCGACGATGCCGGACTGTTGCGTACACTGGATAGCCTGGGCGTGTCTTTGGTCTGCATTGCCGCCGGACCTGAGGCGTCGCAATTGGCCATGTCGCTTGGAATAGATGATTATCAGGCCGGCTACGACATCGGGATGCATCTCGCCGCGCAGGACCGCCGCCGGTTCGGTTTCATAAAGGGGCTGCAGGGCCACAAGTCGGCTGAAACCCGCTACGACGGGTTCGTTGCCGCGCTGGAGTCCTGCGGCATCGATGCTGGTGCAGTGCTGGTTCGGCGCGGCAACTTTACCTTCCGCTCAGGTCTCGATTGCGCCATGGATCTGCTGAGAGAGCCGG
>JAFLDC010000001.1:3383-30732 GCA_017302775.1 Sphingomonadales bacterium | reverse complement strand
TTCGCACGCCGTGTTGCCGCAGGGCGAGATCAAACGGTGAGCTAAGCATGTAGTGCCGGGCATGGAGTACCTTCGGACGGCGGTTCGATTCCGCCCACCTCCACCATTTCACCGAGGCAGCTGTAAGCCTCTGTTCTGGAAAGGGTTTTGGCAAAGGGTTTTACCTGAACGATCACCTCCACGGGTATCAATTCAGGTATCACTCTTGCCGAAGCCCTTTTTTCTTGCCCGTTCATCTGGTCTGTTCGTGCGCTTCTGGGTGCCGCCGGATCTGCGGGCGCTTGTGGGCAGCCGTTTCGTGGTGCGCCGCCTTTACACGACGGACAAGGATCAGGCGCGACTTGCGGGCGCACGTATGGGCGCTGCACTATCAGAAGCATTCGCAGGGGTCCGTGGGGGGACGGTGGCGAAGATCGACATCAAGGAAGTGTTGGAAAAGGCCCGCCGCGGTGAGACGCGGGATTTGACACTGCGTGATGTGGTGCTCCGAGACGGCACTCGCTTGGGCACAGTCGAGATCGCCAGTGACACCGACCTCGCATTATTCGGAGCGTTCCAGGCCGGCTTCGCCGCCCAAGCGGTGCCACCGGCCCCCATGCCGGCTCCTGCCCCGCCCTCACCCGTCGAACCTCCGTCGGTGTTGTTCTCAGATGCTTTCGATACTTATCGAGAGCGCCGAATTCTTGCGAAGCAGACTGGCGATGTCGACCTGCAAGCGACCCAGCGCATCTTCGAGGAGGTCAACGGCAACAAGCCGCTGGCCGAGATCGCCGACGACGACATCCTGAATTTTGAACGCGCGACAGCGAATTGGCCGGTCAACGCGCGCAAGTTGAAGCGCTATGCTGGCCTGTCCGCCGCCGAGATCGTGCGCGACAGTTTGCGGCGTCAGGCAGCCCGCGATCCCGAACTGAAATTGATCGCCGATAACACTCAGCGCAAGCATCGTGACGGTCTCGCCGCCTTCTTCAACTGGGCGGTGTCCAAAAAGAAGATGGCCGTCTCTCCGATGGAAGGCGATCATCGCCAGCAAAATCATCGGATTGAGCGCCGCCAGGTGCGTCGACCATTCCGCGCGGAGGAGTTGGCTCGCATCTTCAATCCCGAGACGTTCTTGCCGTGGACGGAGAACCGACCACATTACTTCTGGGCTCCCTGGATCGGTTTGTATTCGGGCGCAAGGCTGAACGAAATTGCGCAGCTGTATCTCGATGACATCCAAGCGCCGCATGGCATCCCCGGGTTCTCGATCGGTGCCTTTCGTCGCGATCAGCGGGTTAAGGGCAGCAACTCTGCACGCTTCGTCCCGTTCGCGAAACCGCTCCTCGATGCCGGTCTCCTGACATATGTAGAGGAAGTGCGTGCCGCAGGTCATCACCGACTGTTTCCGCACCTGAAATACGGAGACGACTACGGTGACTACCTTGGCGATCGTTTCATCAAGTATCTCAAAGACATCGGCTTGAAGACTGGAGACAACCCAGATGCGCCTGGCATGGGTTTTCATTGGTTCCGGCACACGACAGGCGATGCCGTCGTCAATCTCTCCTCATCCAACCTGCACCACGCCGCCGGCATCACCGGACATGCGAAGCGCACCATCGTGCCGGGCGAATTGGCGACCTACGTCCAGCCAGCAGAGCTTCGTAGTAAGTTGAAATCGCTTAACAGCATGAAGTTGTTGCTTCCGCCAACGTATGTGCGCGGCACATTCGATGCCGCCTTAGCGAAAGCACACGAGTTGCGGGCAAAATGGGAGCTAAAAGCTGCGGACAAGAAAAAGACATCGGTCAATTCTTACCGAAAGGCTCTTGGTTAGGAGAGAAGATCAGTCAAACGGTGGCACTGATTGGCGTGGCTAAGGACCATACGATCAAGCACTTCCTGTGTCCGCGCGAGATTTCCCCGAAAGTCTTTGAGTAATTCGCGCAACCGCAGAGAGATCGACGGCGTGGGCACGCTGTTGGCCAAGGTTGCGGACGCTTCTTGATCGCCCACTTCGACTGGTCCTTGTGATGTTTAGGTTGGTCGGGGCGGCAAAATCCGCTGGGTTCTCGGGCGGATCGTAAAGGGGCCTGCCGGACTTGAAGCGGCATGGCCCACTCTATTTTGCCGATCCGGTCGGTCGCGCCCGACGACAGTCCCTTCGGTCGGATTGGTGAGCCCGATCTGGGGTCGCCCACTTCCGGCAGCGCCAAACCTCGCGGCGCCTTCTATTCCTGCCATTCTGCGGTCGAGGCACCTAGCATTGACCGTCGTCACGCCCTATACGACTTGGCCGGCGATCACGCGGTCCGTTCAACAAACATGCCGGAGATGAGACGGGATGCACAAAACGGGACTTGCGTTAAATGCAAACGCTGTTTGGATACCGCCTCCCCCTGAGACGCAAGGAGCGTTGCAATGCAGTTGGAGAGAAATCTGGACATTCGAGTTGGCCGCCAGTCCGCACAAAGGTGCCCGAACAGATGCCAGGAAGATAAGGATGATGCTTTCATTGAAAGCAGCCCAAGCGTCGAAATCAACGAAAGCGTTTCAGCCGAGTTGAGGCATACGCTCACTTTGCGCAACCACCTTCGGATCACGATCCAAACCAAACACCATAGACACCGCATGCCCTATCAAAATGAGGATGGGCACACGCTCCACTAGCAATCGCGTTATCGCTCGGCATACAGGGGGATCTGAACCGCCGAGCACCGATGCCCCGCCAATGGCGGGGCATCGTCTTTTGAACGGTAAGGCTACACACCTCGATTTTTGAGCACTACTCGACCCGTCAGATCCGAGCACGAGGCGCCTCATTGTTCGGTGGCGGCGGCACCGGCCGAACACGCAGCCTTACCGAACCACTACGACGTCCCTTTTTCACGGTCGCCTCCTCACCTTTTTCGGGATCCAACGGTTCGACGTCCGCTTCCGGCGGCACAGCGCGGCTCGGCTCCAATGCAAAGTCTGATGCAAAATACTGGCTAAGCATTTTCAGATTCTCCAAGCTTTTGTTCGCACGGATCCGATACCGATCTTGCGCTTCGGGATCGGTGGCCGCAGTTGCCGCGACATACGCTTCCTTGCGAAGCCGGACGCGCTCGGCCTGGGCACGCCTGCGTTCCGCCCATTCTCGTCTCCCCCAGAGGCCCGGCCGCGGATGCTTGTCGTCGAACAGTCGAAGGTTCTGTTCGGCTTCGAAGAGCTCGAACTTCGCACGATCTTCCGCTGCCATTCGTCGACGGAAGCGCGAGCTGTCACGCTCGACTTGGACAAAAGCGTCGTGAAGATCTCTCACTTTCGGCAAGAAGCCACGCTTGTGTGCGTATTGCCGCATCAGCTCATCGCGCCTGTAGAGAATGAGGGAAGATGTGCCGATGGCCTTCCTGAGCACCTCGTTGATGCCGTCCTGCCAGATGCGCATCGCGTCGGCCAGCAGACGCTCGATCTCTTCTTCTCGGGCGCGGCGCGCTTCGGCCAATGCGTCCGCACGCGCGTCGCCCGTTTTGTAGTGGACCTTCTGCGCAGAATTCGGCATTCGGAGCCCGACGGAGGCTGCAAAGTTGGGAGGCGCACCCTTGGCCGTCAATCCTTTGGATACATCGCGAAGCGCCGCCTCATGAGAATGCGATGCCGGCGTATCCATCAGGCGGCCTTCCTTGCGCAGGGACGCCAACAGGTCACCAAGTTGCGCCGCATTTTCACGCACGATACGCTCGTTGGCCTGGCGTCGTTCCGACATCTCGCCTCGGTTCTCCATCGCTGTCGCCGCTTGGCCTTCGTGCTGCGTCGGCTTGCGCGTCAACATCGCAGCTGCTTCCAGGTCACCGCGCTGTAGCGCCTCCATCGCCTGAACATCAAGACGACGATGGTCAACGCGCGCATAGACACCCGCATCCGCCAAGTGTCGATTGATCTGATCCGCCACCATGCCCCGGATCCATTCGATCTGCTTGCGGCCTTCGGTGCCGCCGTCCAATTCCCTGGTCTTCTTGCCGAAACCGAGCTCATTGATCCGGCGGGTCGTCGCCAACAAGTGAACATGATGGTTTTTGCCGCCTGGATCCTCAGGCGCGTGAATGCTTGCTTGAAGGGCGAACCCGTAACGATCAACGAGTACCTGGGCAATCGCTATCACGAGCTTGTGGCGCTGCATGTCATTCAGTTCATGAGGCAACGACACCTCGAACTCGCGAGCCAGGACGGCATCCTTCCTGCGCTCTGCAGCTTGGGCAGCGTTCCACAGTGCCGTGGGATCCTTCGTCCATTTAGGCGCACTCTTTGGAGCCAGGAAGAGATTGGCGACCACACCATTACGCATGGTGTAGTCGTGTCGAATTTCCGTAGTCTCGTCTCGGAGCGAAAGCCCAGATCGATACGCTGCTGCAGCCACCGCACTATCATTCTTCGATCGCGAAAATACTTTTACCGATGCGTGATAAATTGCCATAACGAATGTTCCTCGGTCTGGCCCCTGTGGCGTCGTTTATGCCCATTTTTTCCATATTGGCAAGCGACGACCCCAGGGGGTCTAGCATCGGGGGCGAGGGCGAAGCACTCGGGGTCCAAGGGGCGACGCCCCTTCCGCACGCGTTCCCAACGGGGAATGCCTAAGTGCGCTCTTGTTTTTACTTTTTTGTTTTTGTGTGCCTCGCCAGCGCATTTCGCAGAGCCTTCATCAAGGGCCAATGCATGCATTTTCAAATCCAGAAAATTCACCCTCGCGCGCGCGTTATGCGTTGCTTTTTTCTGCTGATTGGAAGGCGGCTCATATGACTTGACGAGCGGCCGTTCTCTGCTTGGATGTGTCCTCTTCCAGAACCTAGGACACCTGATGGACAGCTGCCTGCAACTCGGTCACCAAATCCAGCGTTCCGCCGAGCATCTTGCGAACCTCAAGGCGGATCAGATCATCAAGGACCGGCTGTATGCGATCCGCGCCCAAGAAGCACAGCGGCGAGTCGAGACAAAACGGAAGATGGCGCTAGGCACGATGCTCGTCGATGCCGGGATGTCGGAACTGGAGCCAGCGGAAGTCTTGGGGGCTCTTCTGGCCTACCGTGAACTTGTTGTCGATCCTGCGAGCCGCGAACGCCATACGGCGCGTGGGGCCAATTGGCTTGCCGAGAAAAAGGCGTCGCGTCATTCGGCCTGACGGCGCCAAGGCCGGGATGGGCGATCCCTTGCCTTCGATTAGTGGGCTATAGGTCTGGTATCCATTCCCTAGCTAGTCAGTGGAAATCGCGGCTACGGGTATCGAGTTCACCCAGCCATTCGCTCATGTCGCGCAGCCGATCGGCGATCAGGTTTCCCACGCCATCCACGCAATCCCAGCGGCCGTCGACCACGAGCAGGCGTGAGCCGACCAGCTCTTTGCGTTGCCGTTCGCCGAGCGCCGAACGCCGGTCCTTCAAACCCTCTCATCACCGAAGCGCCTAGCTGCAAGCGCCGGCTACGGCTCAAGGGAGCCGCGGCCCCTTCGGCGTCGGCGCCTCGGGCCCCTCCATCGCCTGGGTCGGTTGGGTCGGCTTCAAGCTCTGTTCCAAAGCCTGCTGCTGATTGATCGCAGCCACATTCTCACTGCTCTGGGAGAGCTTCTGGCCAACCAGTTGCCCGACATCTCCAACCGCAGTTTTCGCCCACGGCGACGACAGGTCTGCGGTGTCGGTCATTCCGACTTTGGTCCCATCGGGCGTGAACCTAGCCGCCCCGATCGTGTCCAGGCCGCGTTCGCGAGCCTTCTCCACCAAGCCGCCCGCCAGTTGTCGGCTGAACTCATCGGGCTCGCGGCCGTGTTCCTTGTCACGCTCGTTCACGGCGTGCAACAAGGTGGCGAACATCCCGTGGTTCTGGTGTGCCGGATTGTCGAGCAGAACCGCACCATTGCGCTCAGGCCTCGCCTCTTCCGGCGCTGATCGATCCGGTTCGTCAGCCTTGCCGCCGCGCCCACTCGGCGCAGACATCGGCGGTGCAATGCTGTCGCTGCCAGAGCCGCCTACAGCATGAGGAACCGGCACATGCGTGTGGTTGTGCGCCGGGCTCACCGTCCCATCCTGCGTATGGTGGAAGGTGCCTTGGACCGCAGGCGTCTGGCTGCTGTCGTAATACGTTTGCGGGGTCGCAGGATTGGTGCGGATATTGATCCCTTCCTGCTCCATGAGCGTTTCGCGCAGGCCGATCGCGCTCATGTTCAGTGTCAGCTTATGTGTGACGCCAGGATGCTGAGCCGCGTGTTGCCGCTCCGCCTGGATGATCTCCTCGACCACGAAGGTTCCGTAGTAATTGGGATAGTCCGACCGGCCGCTCTCGCCAAGCGTGACGGGCCGCTGCCCGGGCTGGGCGTTCGCGGGATCCGGTCGATTGAAGTAGTGCTGCCCCATTGCCGCGACGTTGGCGGGCGTGTCCGGCAGTGTCGCGTCCGGGTTGAAGGCCAACCCAGGCCGGATCACTACCGCACCTGTGGTCGGATCGCGCTCGATGAAGTCCGACTGCCGGCTCGTCGTGTTCAACGCGAGGATCGTGTTGAGGTTCGTGCCGGGATTGAGTTGCTGCTGGCGACTGACCAATGCATTCCAGCCGGCGATCTCCGCGCTCGCTTCGTCCCGGCGCGCCGCCTCGATGTAGTTAGTCGCCGGCGCCGTGTAGTCGTGAACCACCGCCGCACTGCCTGCAATCTGCCTCACGCTCTGGCTGAACGTTGAGAGGGCTTGGGCTTTGGCGACGCTATTGAACGAATGATCGACCTCGTGGCCGATCACGAAGGTCATGTCGTCCGCGCTGAATCGACCAGGACCGCCGGGGGTCGGCGTTTGCAGGTTCAGCGGCGGAAGGTTGAGCGTGTTGGTCGTCGGGTTGTAAGTGCCGCCCGCCGACATCCCCGGTCCCACGAAGCCGAAGTTCTCCAACAGCATGGCCCTTGGGGTGGCATTGGGGTCACGCGTCGTCGCTGCGCGCATCATATCCGCTGCAGCCACCGGTGACTGGTTCACCGTGTTCTGGAAGTTGTCCAGCATATGCTGCGCCATCGGATGCGTGGTCGCTGCGGCGCCAGGCGTGGCGCCCGGCAGTTGATAGCTGCTGTGCCCGAAGCGCGCCATCATTTCCTGGACCTGAAGCGAGCCACGCAGATCCGCTGAGGCTGTGTTTCCGGACGGCTGGAACGCGCTGGCCGGCAGTGTCACCACACCGCCGGCAATATCGTAATGGCCCACGATATTCGGACCCGAGCCCGCCGCCGGCAGCGCGAAGGATTGCACCTGCCCCGCTTGCGCCGCCTGGTTGTAATCGCGCATCAGTTTCGCGTCGGCTGCCAGCGCAGCACGCAACTGTGCTTCCTGGACCGGTGTCGCACCTGACTGCCCGAACTGAACCAGTGCCGCTTCGAGCTGCGGGTTGGGTTGCGGCGAAGACTGCGCCATGTGAAATCCTTGTCTAAATCAAAACTTCCGTCAGAGACCAATGCGCCTCACGCATGTGGGCTTGGCCTTCCCGTCCGTGTCCACGCGCAACTCAGGTGTGATACCGATCGCCAGATCACCCTTGTGGTAAGAGACGTGGTTGATCCGCCCCAACTCATCGGTTAGCGGTGCTTCCGAGAAGCCCATGCCGATCAGGGCATCCCGATAGTCAGCAAAACCGAGCTCGCAGACGGCCGAAAGGTCTGCGCCCCGATCCGACTTGTTGATGAACTCCAAGATCGCACCTTTGCGGCGACCCGGGGATTGCTCCACGAAGACGATCACATAGACCCAATCGTCGACCAAGGGTCGACTGGCAAAAGGACCTCCAGGACCTGGCTCCAACGGCACGCCCATGGCGCGCTCAACAACCTCTTCGCTCAGGTCGTCCGGAGACTTCAGCGAAGCGATCATCGCCAGGAACTTCCGACCGACCGCTTCAGCGGAGGTGGATGGGGCGTCAGCCGAGACAGTCATTGGAGGGGTCTCTTTGGAAGGAGCGCGCGACGCCGCAGCGCATGCCGACAGGCCCGCCAGCGCGAAAATGCCGGCGATTGCCGGGAGTGAAAATGGGAAAAGCAGGCCGCGTGTGCTCATGGCCAACGCCCAAGGCCGCTCGTGGACGGCGCGGGTCTTGGCTGCGCCCGCTGTGCGGCCCAGTCGGGCGGGTAGAACGCCCTTGGTGAAGCATCAATCCTTATGGCCATATCTGCCTTCCCTGCCGATCCATGCAGTTCGAGCAAGTATGCCCGAGAGCCCCCTTCGGACGCGACCCCACGCCACCGCATGGAAAGCCAACATGAACAGTTGGGTGCGACCGCTATCCCGGGAACTTTGGAAACTTCTCTTTGGGGTGCTTCGCCTTCCATTCGCGATGGGAGACCGTTCCTTCCCAAGCGGTGAAGGAACGCGGCGGCCGACCGCGACCGGACCATGTCTCACCTGTATGGGGCAACCAATACTTCGGCGGTGCGTCGGCCGCGGCAGATCGGGCCTTCCTGGGCGTCTTCTCCGCGGGCGCTACGAGGGCAGCAATCTGGGCTTTCTGTTTGGCATCGAACTGTGAGGCGAAGAGATGCAGCAGACTGGTCACCTGTGCGAATGCGCTTTCCGTCTGCTCGGCGCGCAGGCGCTCTTCCTGCTGTTCGAGCTCGCGAAGCTCCTCGACGAGCTTTGCCTTGGCCGAGGCGATGGTGCCAAGCGTTTGGTTCATTACAAAGCCCTGAGGTATGCCTGCACAAATAATATCGCGTGGAAGGGCACCTACCAATTCCAAGATAAGCACACTACCGGACTGGCCAGCGCGTCACTTTTTTGGGTGTGCTTTCCATCGCCCTGAACGACTTCAGCGTCCGATGGCGGGGGGCTATGTGACGCTGAGGCAGACGACGCACCTGCCGCCGTAGTCATCAGGCCAATCGACACCTGCTGTCACGACGGCGGTCAGCTGGCCACGGCTGTTCTTGGTTCAGAACGATATGGAAGGCCGTAGGGGGTGGGCTACACCCACCCTCGCATCGCCAGGCTGACGGTGCCGTCGGCGCCGACGACGATGTGATCGAGGAGCCGGAGCTCGACCGTTCCCAAGGCCTGCTTGATGCGGGCCGTGATGGCACGGTCGGCGGCAGAGGGCTCAGGGTTGCCCGAAGGGTGGTTGTGGAAGGCGATGACGGCACAGTGGCGTCAAAGAGTATCGCCCGCTTCACAATCTCGCGAGAGTGAACTTCGGTGACATCGATAGTGCCTAAGAAAGGAAGCCACGATCACCAGAAAGACGTGGCAGGCATCGAGGACGATGCAGCCGAAGACTTAACGCTGGTCGTGAAGAGCGGATCAGTAATGCGCGAGCTATCGAATTAGCAGAGCGCTTCTAGTTCATAGCCGCTCAGTCAGTCTGACACACATATGCTATCCAAGCATTGCCACAGCCCCCCGGGCAGTCAAAGCGTCGTTAACCGCAATACCACGAACGGTTACACCTCCTCTAACAGTCACATACTGGAGCGCCCTAATTCTGCGTGTGTATCGTGCGAGGATGTTCTGGTCAGCAGCGGAAACATGCACATTGGTCACATGCCCCGTGCAATAGGTAAAAGTCGCCATAGGACAAAGCAGTGACGAGGTCAGAATATCTGTAATCTGCAAGCCGGCATGGTTATTACTAACGCCAAACAGAGGTGCTTCCAAAAGTGAAGGATAGGCATTCCCCTTCTTTTTCTTACGATACATCTGCGTAAAGATGCTATGCGACACAATCCTATTTTCACCAGGCGACCTAAAGTCGCTAACGATTACTCCACGATGCTTGTGGCGAAAAAGATGATCTTCGAATAGATGGGTAACGCGTTGGGTAGAGAGGGCATAGATGCTATGGCCTTTGAAATGGCGCCCGATACCCTTGATCCAAATTTCAGATGCGATTTTCGCATCCATTCTTTTTAGCATCTCAAGGACATCATCAACAAAACGCTCATGATGCTTGCGCGCGCTCTTACCGTTATCGCCTCTCAGCGCTTTCTTTATATCGATACCTTTCAGCTCGATTGGCATTGCATCAAGCTGGTGCCGCAAACCAGCGAAACGGGCGGGGAAATATTTCTTCTTAAGCGCCGTAAAATCATGCGTCATTCTTGCCACATGCGCTTGATTGATGAACAACCCCGTAATCAAAAAAACAGGTTGAATACTATCAACAGCTGTATTTAGGGGCGTAGCACAACCGGCTTCGTCTACGTAACAGATTGAGTGAGACATCCATGCCCTCAAAATAAAACAGCCATCTCAAGGATGGCTGCTGGCTGCTTTCGCAGTAGGTGCTGGCTAAGACATGTCTTCGCACAGCGTGCGCCGTCTCGACAAGCGGACGACTCAAGCAGTATAGCGCGACGACTGGCCATGTCAACCATTGTTTCGTCAGGGCCAATTCTTAAGGAATGAGAGGGCGGTCAGCATGCCGCAGCAGTTCTTGGTCTGGAACGATCTGAGAAGCCCGTAGGGGTGGGCTACACCCACCCCCGCAGCGCCAGGCTGGCCATTCCGTCTGCACCGACGACGATGTGGTCGAGGAGCCGGACTTCCACCAGCTCCAGCGCCTGCTTGATGCGGGCCGTGATGGCGCGATCCGCGACAGATGGTTCCGGATTGCCCGAGGGGTGGTTGTGGAAGACGACGACGGCAGCGGCGTTCAGGAGCAACGCCCGCTTCACGATCTCGCGCGGGTGCACTTCGGCGGCATCGATGGTGCCGAAGAAGAGGTCCTCGATCGCCAGGATGGCGTGCCGGGTATCGAGGAAGATGCAGCCGAAGATTTCGCGATCCCGGTAGGCACAGTGGGCACGCAGGAAGGAGGCGGCACTGGTCGGATCGATCAGCTTGCCTTGGCGCTCCATCTTGCGGCGGAGGATGCGCTCGGCCGCTTCCAGGATCTGTTCGTCTCGGTCGGTCTGCTCCAGCCACAGGTCGTTCGTTTTCATGGTGAGGTCTCCCGAGGCGGAAGTGCCTCGTGGAGCCGGCCCAGCGCGCCGCCAGACCGCTTACGCACCCATGAGCGAGCACGCGAAAGCGCGCGCAGCGGGGGCCGCAACGGAAACCGCGTGAAGCGGTCGTGGTAAACCCCACCACGGCCAGCGCAGCGCGATTAGATGAAGTGAAGGAGGCCCGTCCTTGCGAAACGGACAGGCGCGCTACGGTTCCACTTTGAGAGGCCTAGCCACGGGAGATCTCACCCCGCGTTCGACCGGCGGGAACCACTGCGACGAAGTAACGAGGAAGCTTCGGGCGCCCTGCGAACAGCAACTGCCAAAGCTGGGGTAGACGATCACGCCCTCGCCCACGCGACGTGCCCAGTGTGTCGATCTGGTGTGCGCTGGTTGATGGCAACTGACATCCGATCGCGCTCGGACAACTTTCTCCGGTGGCGACGACGGCGAACGAGCGCAGCATCACGCTGGATCTTTCAGACGCATTAGGCAACGGCTAATACGCGGGGAAAGTCTTGCGTCGACTTGACGGATTGCGGGAATTTGTTTCGATGGAATGCCGCTCGGCGAGACGACAAGCATGACGAGAAGCAGCGACAAATTGCGCGAAATGATCGAGCGTCGTGAACAACGGTCGGCGCAGCTCAAGGCACAACTGCTCATCCGAGACAGGCGAGACGCGCAGCGTGCACGCGATGCGCAGCAGCGCCAGGCCACTCGAAAGAAGATGGCGCTCGGCGCCATGCTCATGGACGCCGGCATCACGCAGATGCCCTCTGCTGAAATCCTCGGCGCGCTCATGTCCTATCGAGACCTGGTGGTGGATCCCGCCAACAGGGAACGCTATGCGAAGCGCGGCGAAGTCTGGTTGTCGGCACAAAAAGCGCCCTACATTGCTTCGCTCTAATGGCGGGCCATGCGTTGCAATTGGGCCCAACGTTTCAAATCCAGGCTTGGACCCATGCCAGTTCTCGATGCCAGACGCCATCGGCGTCTTCGATCGCCTGGAGCTTCTACTTGATGGAGGCAAGCCCGGCCCAGACCTGGAGCCGATCGAACCAGTTGTCGCGCTCGATCCCATTGATCCGGCTGGTCTTGATCCAACGGTCGGAATGGCGCTCGAACAGGACAATGTATTGCGGGTTGACCACATCGTTGACCCGCACCTCGATGCGCTGCCGGAAGGTGCCGTTGCGCCAGTCATAAGCCGTGCGCGCCCCGATGACTTCGGTCGCGCGCAAATAGCGCTCGCCGCGCACGGGATCGCGGATCCAAAGAATGTTCTGTCCCGTATCGAGCGCGATGTTGTCGTGCGCAACTGCGGGCGTGAACCCGTCACGAAACTTCGGCGGCCTCGGCGGCCGGTGGCGGAAGGCCATCGGCACCAGCCACAGGATCGACAGCACAAATCCCACGAGCACGAGGGTCATGATCAGACCGACAAAGTCGTCAGTTCGAAAGCTGGCGAAGAGAAACAATCCACAGATGCCGGTGATCGCCAGACGAATCAACTTGAGGAGCAAGAACATGATGTCCCTCCGTAGAGAAATGGGCCGCGCGTAACGCGGTTCCTCGCCGTCGTCGACGGCTGACATGACGCTTCGCGGTTGGATGGCCGCGACAGGAAGTCGTTGAAGAAGCCCGCGACGCCTGCCGGCGCCGCAAGGCCCCGGTTTACTCGACGACCACGCAATGCTTGCCCGGCGATGTAGCGGTCCCGGGCAGCAGGTCGGTTTCCAGCACCAGTCCTTGGGCCCCCAGAAGCACTACGACCTGACTGGGGCTCGCGGAACTGTCCTCGGCACGCTCGACGAGGTAGGCCAGCACTACCTTGTCGCCGTAATCGACGGCGCGGCCATAGAGGACGGAGCCAGCGAGTGCCGCCGGCAGGGCCAACGGTTTTCCCCCAAGGGTCGGAACTGCGGTAGCGCTGGAACTGGAGCCCTGGTCGATCTGCCCGAGGCTGGTCCGGATCGGGCCTGTCGCGTCGTCGGGCCCCTGCGCGGCGCCCCAAACGAACTGGATGGACTTGGGGACCTTCACGGCCCCCTTGATCAGGCCGGCCTGGACCCGGCAGGACAGACTGGCCTCCTTGGGGCGGGGCGGAGAGGCCTCCACGGGACCGACGGCACCACCTGCCAGCACCAACAGCACTGCGATGCGGGATACCTCACAAAGGATCGACCGGCTCATAGGGGGCTCCGAGGATGAACGGGCAGACTCTAAGGATGTCTTAGACGACAAGTCTAGCAGCATCTAAGAACCTCTTAGGGATCGTTCATGCACGAGATCCCTGGTTTGCCCCGAGGCCCTGCCCCCAGCCCTGTCGGCATCGTCGCCCTCCGCCTGAGACAGGCTCGTGAGGCGTCGGGGTTGTCTCAGCGTGCGCTCGGAATTGAGGCCGGGTTCGACTCGACCGTGGCATCACCCAGGGTTAACCAATACGAAACCGGCAAGCACACGCCGGATTTGCGTTCGCTGGAGCTGCTAGGCAAGGTGCTGGGCAAGCCCGTGCCCTACTTCTATGCGGTCGACGACGCACTGGCGGAGGCCATCGACCTGCTCGCGCGGATGCCGTCGAAGGCCAGGAGAGATGCCGTCAGTGAGCTACGAGGGCGAATCGAAGGCGAGCGCTGAAGGGCTCGAATGCCCGCCGACGCGGCGCTGTTGAAGGAGCTTCAACTAGCAGTCTGGCGCGCTGAGCAAACTCCTGCTTAGACTTCGCACAGGAAGATATCTGGCACGAGGTCAACGGGAATGACGCAAATTTGGAGCCCCTCATCATGGGGACGACGCTTTACCGGCTCCGGAAATTGGCGGCTGTTGCTCGCGGATCGCCACCTTGAGTTGGAAGTTGGCTGGAAAACTCACCGCGTATCCGTTGGCCTGACATCTCCTTTGCGGATCCGGCACGGCGTGTTCTGGACCGACTTGGCACTGTATCCCGGGACGTCGAACGAGCTCGGTGTCGACGGCATTCCCAATCGGCATGGACAAGACATCGCAGCCGCGATCAACCGCGTGGTGCAAGAGAACATCCTTGACGCCAAGCGTGCTGCTGAAGCAGAAAAGAAGCGGACCCGACTGGAAGCGTTTCAAACTGCGCTTGAGTTGATCCAAAGCTGGCGATCGAAAGTCAGCAGCGATGTGGCCCATGCAACTCGCGAGAGGCGGTGGATTTCTCAAGAGCAGGTCGCATCCTGGGCTTCCGCAAGACCTACCCTATCTGTTTCTGATGAGCAGCTCCATGAACTAGCACAAGCAGCAGACATCCTGGAAGCGCTGGGCGATCGCAGGCAAGAAGCTGAGCATGCGCTCAACCTTTGGCGCATTGATATCGACAAGGCAATCAAGGCGACTAACGAAAAGCATACGCTGCGTGAGCTCGTCGATCACAAGGACTTGTTCGACCAAGTCGAAAAAAGCCCACTGACTGAGGAACAATCCCGGGCAGTGATTTGCTTCGACAACCGCGTTCAAGTTGTCGCTGCGGCCGGCTCGGGCAAGACCTCAACGATGGTAGCGAAAGCCGCTTATGCCACTCGGCGCGGATTGGCCAGGCCAGATCAAATTGTGCTCCTGGCATTTAACGAGGCTGCCGCCAACGAACTTCAGGCACGGGCAAACTTGGCAATGAATCGTGTTGGGCTCGGGCAAGTTGAACTATCGGCCATGACCTTTCATTCGCTTGGATCAAAGATCATTGGCGAAGCCACTGGAAAAAAGCGGAGAGTTCCTGCGTGGATACCCGACGCAAAAGGGTCGATCGACAAGCTTGCTGAAATCATAGCCGATCTCAAGGACCGTTCGACTTCGTTCCGCACAAAGTGGGATATGTTCCGGCTTGTATATGGACGAGACATCACTCGTTTTGGAGATGATGAGCCTCAGGAAGACTGGGATGGCACACGAAAGCGCGGCGGCGTGCGGACGCTCAAAGGTGATGTCGTCAAAAGTCTGGACGAACTAGCGATTTCCAATTGGCTCTTCTACAACGGTGTCGAATACCTTTACGAAACCGATTACGAGTTTGACACTGCCACCTCGCGCTACACACAGTATCGCCCTGACTTCTTCTATCCGGATATCGGCTTATATCACGAGCATTACGCACTCAACAAAAAAGGAAAGCCTCCTTCCTCTTTCGCGGACTATCAGCAGAAGATCGACTGGAAGCGGAAGGAGCATGCTCGACGCGGCACGGATTGCATCGAAACCACTTCCTATCAGATCTGGACTGGCACAGCCTTCAAGCATCTAGCAAAAGCACTTGAGGAGCGCGGGATAGTTCTGGATCCGAATCCAGATAGACCGTTGCCTGAGAAAGGGAGGAAGCCGTTAGAGGAGAGTGATCTACTGGAGCTCGTGCGCGCGTTCATCGCGCACGCCAAGAGCAACGCATTCGACATCGCGACGCTGCAGGCACGCTTGGGCAACGCACCTGAGGATGCGTTCCGACATCGCCACAAGTTGTTTCTTCAGCTGATCAAACCAATTCGCGAGGCATGGGATCAGGCATTGGCCGCCGAACGGGGCATCGATTTCGAGGACATGCTCATTCAAGCCGCAGAGCATGTGGAACAGGGTCGCTGGACTTCACCCTATACTTTGGTCTTGGCCGACGAGTTCCAAGACGCCTCTTGGGCGCGTGCTCGGCTTGCTCTGGCGTTGGTTAAGAAACCCGGCCGGCACTTGTTTGCCGTGGGCGATGATTGGCAGTCAATAAATCGCTTTGCCGGTGCTGATGTCTCGGTCATGACGGGATTTCGCGACTGGTGCGGCCAAGGAATAGTTCTGAAGCTAGAACAGACATTTCGCTGCCCGCAGACACTGTGCGATGTCTCAAGCCAGTTCGTTGGCAAGAACCCAGCTCAGCTCAAGAAGCAAGTGAGATCACAAACGCCCAGCCACGGGTCCGCGCTGATGGCTTTCCAGGTGGCGCACAGGAACGAGTTTCAGGACGCCATCAGGGGCTACCTCATCGGCCTGTGCGCGCTATTGGAAACAGGTGAAGCCCCGCTGGGACGCGGCGGCAAAGTCTCGGTGTATGTTCTTGGCCGTTACCGTAATGACAAGCAGTTCGTTCCACCGGACTGGAAAGAGCACTTCGGCGATTTGATCGATATCAGGTTTGACACTATCCACTCGTCAAAAGGCGGCGAAGCGGACTATGTGATCTTGCCGGGCCTGGTGCGGGGCGGATTTCCGAACCTACGCAAGGAGGATCCAGTTCTCGCGCTGGCCATGCCAGGCGGCGACCCCTACCCACAAGCGGAGGAACGGCGGTTGTTCTATGTGGCGCTGACGCGCGCCAGGCGATGTGTGGCAATGTTCACCGTGCGGGGGCGCGTCTCGCCATTCCTGGACGAGCTGGTTCGCGATGGGCTAGTCAAGATTACGGATATTGCGGGCGAGCCCATCAACGAAAGCAGATGCCCCGAGTGTAGGATTGGTGTTCTGATGACAAAATCGGGCCGATACGGCCCATTCGTTGGCTGCTCAAACTACCCAGACTGCTGTTTCAAACTGAAACAAAAATAGGACGAAACCATGGCAATGGCATGCATTGATTACGTTAAAGAGTTTTACCCATTCGGCATTGAACCGTCATGGGAGGCAATGATCGAAATTTGGTGTGGAACTGGTGCGCCTTCGTGGGTGGTCGCAGTAGCCTCGCTTCGGATGATGTTGCGCACGGGGCCTCGTGCTTCAGAAAAAATGACTTCGAATGACAAGAGACGATGGAAAAAATTCACGATGGTTCTGACCAAGGGCAAGGTAGTTGAAGCCGAAAAACACGCGAAGCAGCTCTGCGCCGGCGGATCTTTCGATCTGGATCGGTGGATCGAGCTACTGTCTAAGCTTCCAAAAATTTATCCTCAATATGATGAGTCATTCTTGGCGGAACTCTTCGATGCATTTGCATGCTTGATAATAACTGATGCAAATCAGCTCGATGCATTCGTAGCGGCCTACGTAAAGGAGCACAAGATCCGAATACCTAGCCCCTAGCCCTCACCTCAGCGGTCCTTTCCATGCGCCATGAATGTGGTGGGCCTAACCGATAGTCCTTGTTGATGGTTGCCCAGTCGAGAAACGCGTTGACGGCCGCTCTGTTTTCTGGGGCCAGGACGCGAAACTCGGACACATCGATCGGATACTCCGCGTGCCGCCCAAGCGTGTTAAGCGCAATTCGTGCCATGAGGGCGCGACCGCGGGGTGCTCTCCACACAAACTCGCAGAATTCTGCTGCGTGCATTAGGCCACCTCATTCTGGGTGTCATTCGGCAGAAGTCGGATCAGCGAGTGGCAAAGACGCTCAGGCCAAGACAGCCATTCGTCTTGATCAATCGCGCACCAAGCCAGGAAAGCTCGGGTCATGATGCGACTCTCACTCCGCATCTTGGCTATCTCAGATAGATCTACCGGATAGCGCTCGGGGTCATAGAGCACATTCAATGCAATGCGAGCCATGATGACCTGATCGCTGGCGATCTTCGAGGCTCGGACATAGGTTGTGAAGTCAATCGGTGCCAGCATGGAACCACCTTCGGGTAAGTTGAACGAAAGTAGCTGCGCTCCGAGGATTGTCAAATCGACGAGACGCTCCGGTCAGGCGGCACTGAGATCAGCATTTGGCTCAGGAAGGTGTAGGGAAAGTCCGAATTGCTCGCCGATTACGGCACCAGGCGATGTAGGGGGCACTCCAACATCGATCAAGTCGCTGCGGATCGCCCAAAGATGCCTGAGCCTTGCCACAATCACCCCATGCACCCCATCTTCCATATCCAGATCGACCACATCCGAGCCTTGGACGACGGCCAAGCCAGGGAACTCCTGGCTCGTCTGTGCCGTTCCCATGTCCACCGAGCAGGCCTCGACCCGGCTGCCGTGTTTTGGGGTGGGAACCAGCGGGCGAATGATGGCGGGGTCGATGTGCGGGTCGAATGCCGACCACCCGCAGACCTGAGCGGCCCGTTGAGCCGCAGCGTGGCCATCGTCCAAGTCAAGGCTGAACCCTTTGAGCCAGCCAAGATTGAGCCAGAGATGGCGCCCAAGCCCAAGGGTGTCATCCGGCCATCGATTGCTTCCCTGGCAAAAGACCGTGGCCTGTATGTCATCGCCTCTACCCGTGACGATCCCGCAGACCCGAGGCGAGCCGATCGCGTCGCAGCCATGGGAAAGGTGCTCGATGACCATGGCTTGGCCGGCAAGATCAAGGTCGAATTCCTCGGGGCGCGACAGATCGCTGATTGGGTCGAGGAATTTCCCCCGCTTGCGATCTGGGTTCGTGAGCACATTGGCAAGCCCATCCAAGGATGGAACGGCTATGGGCCTTGGGCTTACAAGGAAACCGACCAGGAGGCCGAGTTCATCGTAGGCGAGGAGCCGCGGGTATTCGGGCCAGGGGCTACCGATGGGATGACTGACCTCCAAGCCATTGAGGCGATCCGGCGCGATTTGGCGGCGGGTGGCACGGTGCGCCTGGTGGGCTTGTCCGGCGTTGGCAAGACCCGGCTGGCACAGGCCTTGTTCGACCCTCGCATTAAAACCGACACGCCAGCCCTCTCTCAGGACTGGGCAATCTATACCGATATCTCGAACAGCCCTGATCCGTCACCGGAGGCGATGATCGAGGCGCTTGGGGGTTCCAGCGCTCCGTCGATCCTGATCGTGGACAACTGCGGGCAGAAGTCGCATTCGGCCCTTGTCGAGCGTAAGGCCAAGGCCGCCAAAACGATCGGGCTGCTGACGATTGAATACGACATCCAGGACGATCTCCCCGAGGACACAGTTTTCTATCGGCTGGAAGGCGCGTCAGACGAAACCATGTCGGTGCTCTTGCGCGCACGCTATCAGCACCTGTCATTGAACGATGTGCACACGGTCATCGCCGCAAGCGACGGCAACTCTCGCCTCGCCTTCGCACTGGCCTCCACGTCCAAATACACCGATGACCTGTCTTCCTTGAAAGATGGCGAACTGTTCCGACGCCTTTTCGAGCAGAGCCAGGGCGCGGGCGACGAACTATTGCGCTGCGCCAAGGCTGCGAGCCTGATCTATTCTTTTGATGGTGAGGCCGTGTCGCCAAACTCCGAGATGGCGATCCTCGCGGCATTCGCAGGCACCACGGTCGCTAATTTTCATCGCAACATGGTCGACCTCAAGCGGCGGGGCTTGCTCCAAGAACGCGGCAAATGGCGTGCGCTGCTACCCCATGCGGTGTCAAACCGCCTGGCAGCGCAGGCTTTGGAAGAACAGCTGGCATCGGAGATCGAGGAGCGGCTCTTCACCCATGCCCCAGAGCGCGTGCGTTCCTCGTTCGCACATCGCTTGAGCTTCCTGCACACCTCTCCAGCTGCCATAGCGATCGTGTCAGGCGTCATGGATGGCGGAAGCTCCTTTTCAGACATCAGTCGCCTTACCGCCAAGGATTTGCCGATCTTCCTGCGCTTGGCCGCGGTTGCTCCGGAGCGCGCGCTGGCTGCCGCTGAACGCTTTGCGGCAGGCGGGGATCTCGGCAAGCTGCATGAGTTCGAGATCGAAAAGATCGCGCAACTTGTGCAGTCCATTGCCTACGACGCGAACCTCTTTGATCGGTGCGTTGAGGTTTTGCTCACCTTGCTGCCCCTTCAGCCCACAGTTCGAAATACTAGAGAAAAGAAGCTGGAGCAGCTGCGAGCACTCTTTCAGCCCTACTACTCAGGCACGCTGGCCACCGGCGTGCAGCGCGCGCCGCATATCGAGCGCCTCCTGGCATCTAGCGTTCCTGAAGATGTGGATATCGCGATTGCATTGCTTGAGGAGGCATTGAAGGTGCGCGGCTTCCGCCCTCCAGCAATCTCTAACTTTGGTGCTCGCAAGCGCAGTGTGGGCTGGTGGCCACAAGACATCCAGGACTATCGAGCCTGGTATCTGCTGTTCATCGGCATTGCCGAGGAGCATGCGTTCCGTAATGATGCAATCGGACACCAGGTTCGGGCCATCCTCGGGCGCGGTGTCTTCGGATACATTCAAGATCCAGCGATTGCAGATCACATCCATACTTTGGCTCCACGACTGATCGCTTGCGATGACTGGCTGCCTGCTCTGAAGAGCATCAATTCTTTGTTGCGACAGAAGGATTTGAAGCCCGATCTCCGAGAGAAGGCAACAGCGTTTAAAAAGCTCCTCGCGCCAACCACACTGCGGGCGAAAGTTCATGCTGTCATCTCCATGCGAGCCGCCATTGATGACGACGAGGAATGCGGAGACATTTCGGCTGTGGGGGAGCGTGCAGCCGCCAAGGCCGAGAGTATCGGTCGGGAGTTGGCGAAAGACACGGCCTTACTCCGCGAAATGACCCCTACCCTACTTGGTGATGGCGCCCATAACTTCACGATCTCGCTTGGGCGCGGGGTTGCCATGGCCACTTCTGACCCCTCTGTCCTCATGGAGGACATACGCGCGCACGCACTTGCCTCCACGAAGCCCGCCAACCTCAATCCGACCTTCATCTTTGGCCTCATCTCGGGCTGGGGTGAACGAAACCCAGGGGCAGCCGACGCGCTATTGGATAGCGCGCTGGACGATGAGGCACTTGGGTCTTGGCTCCCCACTCTTCAAATGGCCGTTCCCTTGACCCACGATGGAGCGCACCGCATCCGCCGGGCACTTGCGGTCGGCCGAGCACCGTTATGGCGATATCGCGAACTTGGTTACGGTGGACGGCTTAAGCCTATCTCGGTTGATGAAATCGGCCAGATCTTGAACGACATTGCGTCAAAAGGACTTGACGGCGTGCATGTCGCTCTAGACATCCTCCACATGGTGACCTTCAGTGCCAATGAACGAGATGTCACCGAGCAAATTGCCTTGGGGCGCTACTGCCAGGGACTACTGACACGGGCGGATTGGCCGCGCCTCGATCATGGTCAGGAGCACCTCGACTACGAGATCGAAGAGCTCATCAAGTTCGCCACCAAGCAATCTGAAGACTTCCAGGCTATTCAACCCGTGCTCGCACGGGCCGTGGAGGCAAGGACCCTCCATCCCCGCTACTTGCCCAGCACGACCGGCAACTTCTTGGCGCCCATTATCCGACGTTACCCCCAGGACGCCCTCACCTATCTGCTCAATCTGGAGGACCTCCAGCGCCGCCACGCTATGAGCGATCTAATTTTAGAGGAGAGCTCGAACAGCAACGACGGTTGCACCGTCTCCGCGGTCTCCGACGACCTCCTCGCGGCTTGGTGTAAGGAAGACCCGGCTTCCCGGGCCCTGTTTGCCGCACGCATCTGTCAGCTTACGGAAGCGACAGACAATAGCCCGTCTATTTCTCGGCGTCTTTATGACATTGCTCCGGACAAGAGCGCATTCTTGCTGGAATTCGCAGAGCGAGCTTTGACCGCTGGCAGCTCAGAGGAACAGCTACCGATCCTGCGTCAGGTGCTCGCGCTTGTATCTTCCTTCCCCGCTGTGACTGGCGCGCCGGAGCATCAGACCCGAGAACAAACTATCCAATGGATCAACGAGCGCATTGACATGTGGGATCGAGTGATTGGTCAATCGATGCGAGAGCGAGATCAATCGTTCGAGTAGACGACGACCGAAAGCAGATGCCCCGCAGCAATTTCATGACAGCGGCCTTTTCGGCCGGCCGATGGGCCTCGTCTTCCTCGGCGGCTACATGCCGAGCTCGACTCCGTGCTGGGTCGGGCGGACGGAGTGCCGGTGACCTTACTGGCGATTGGGCTACTGCGGGTTTCGGGCGAACCCTGCCCTATGCCGAAATGGACGCTTTGTTGGCAGAGCTCATCCAAGGCTGGCACTCGCGTCAACCGGATGGATAACTATAGGAAGAAGCTGGAGGGGTGCTGACAGGACGTCGGGACTTCCGATAGGGCAACCATTGTCAATGGCTCGACCGCCGCGGCTTGTTGGAATCCGGTAGGACTCAATGGCTGCTCCGAATCGTCATCGAGATGCCTGACGCCAGAGCGAACGCACGGGTCTAGCCCGCAACTCCGCATTGCAGCCTACGCCGACCGGATCGGTCACAATCGCATCCATGATCGAGCGCACCCTTCACTGTAACCCTGGTCAGCCTGATGCCAAGGTCCTGACCCAGTCTGACCTGCAGTCCCAAACCGGCCCCGTGATCGTCTTGGGCGAAGCTGGAATGGGGAAGTCACACCTGCTGGCATGGCTGGGCGAGAACCCTCGCCACGCACTTTGCACCGCACGGAAACTCATCAGTTGGCCGGTGCCCCAGACGTTGCTGGGTGATGCGGAAGTCCTGGTGATTGATGCGCTGGACGAAGTGGCCGCCCAGCGCGACGGGGATGCCCTGGATCGCGTGCTCCTCAGGCTCGGCGAGGCCGGCCACCCACCCTTCATTCTGTCGTGCCGCGTCTCGGACTGGCGCAGCGCAACAGGACGCGAGGCGATTCGCGGGCACTATGGCGCTGCCCCCCTCGAATTGCATCTGGAGCCTTTCACCGAACTCGACGCCGCTACGCATCTGGCCGATCACCTTGGAAGCGCACGCGCGGCTGAGGTGATTGACCACTACAAGGCCCGCGGCCTCCGTGATCTGCTCGCGAACCCTCAGACACTGGACATGATCGCGAAGGTGGCGCGCGACGAGGATCTGCCAGGCACCAAGGCGCGGCTGTTCGAGCGATCCATCGCGATCTTGGGCAGCGAACACAACGACCGGAAGGCGGCGGGACAACTCGGAGTTAGGCAGGTCACCAATGCGACCGGAGCAGCGTTCGCCGGTCTGATCCTCACAGGCCGGGGTGCCATCAGCCGGAGGGCCCAGGCCAACGTGGACGACGAGGCGCTGCCCTTAGCAGCGGTCGCGACGCTGCCCGACGCCGACATGCTGGACGACGTGCTCGGCACGCGACTGTTCGTGGCGCGGGCCGCAGATCGGTTCACCTACTGCCACAGGCGCATCGCCGAATTTCAGGCGGCAAGATGGCTTGCTCGGTGTGCCGACACGCCGCGCAAGCGCCGACGGCTGCTGTCGCTGTTCCACCGACACGGCATGGTGCCGGCCAGCCTGCGCGGCCTGCACGCGTGGCTGGCGCAAGATGCCCACTTGGCCGAAGCGGTGATCCGTTCCGACCCCATGGGCGTGATCGAATATGGTGATGCCGACACGCTGGATGGCCCCGCAGCACGCGCGTTGTTGAATGCTCTGGTCCACTTGGCGGCGGAACGACCGCATTTTCTCGGCATGGGTCCTTATGCGCTGCGTGGGTTGGCCCGTGCGGAGCTTCGCGCCGAGCTGAGAACGCACATCGTCTCGCAAAATTCGCCGAGCGGGCTGAGGCTAATCCTGTTGGAGGCGGTCACGGGCACCGCCATCGCCATCGACTTGTTGCCGGAACTGTCGGCGCTGCTGCACGATCCCACCTTGGCATACGCGATCCGTAGCCAAAGCGCGGCGGCGCTGCTCGCATCCGGCGTCGTGCGGGACTGGCCGGCGGAAGTGCGTTCACTTCTCACACAGGACGACGAATCGTCGGCGCGTCTGGCGCTGAATCTTCTGCACGATCTGGGCGATGCGACCTTTGACGACCGCACCATTGCCGAAACGGCGATGGCTCACCTGCGCAGATCGCGTCGCACGATGAGCCTGCTGTGGCACTTCGAGAAGCGCTTCCCGGCCCGGCGGGCCGAGGGTGTGCTCGAAGAGTTGCTGACGCTGGCGCGCGCTTCGGGACGCTCTTGGGCGCATGATCGGGAGATGACGCGCTTGGCCTATCGCCTCATCGCGTCATGCTTGGAACTAGGCGCCGTCGATCCTGAGAAGCTATGGTCGTGGCTGTCGCTGTTCCGCCATCAGCTTGTCGGCGGCGAGGACGCGGCCGGTGCGATCCTGCACCACCTGAAGACGTGCCCGAACGCACGGCGTGCGATCCAGCGCCGTGTGCTGCTGGCGGCCACGGACGAAGACACGATGTGGAACCAGTTCTGGAGGCTGGGCGACGTCTCGCCCGGCCTGTATGTGTCCAAGGAAGACGTCATCCACTTGCTGACGGCAATGCATCCCCCGAGCCCAGCGGACACGCGCTGGCGCGTCCTGATGCGCGCTTTTGATCTTCAGGGCGAAGCGGGCGCTGCTGTGCGGGAAGCAGCGCGCCCCTTTGTGGCAGCTGATCCTGAGGCGCAGGCATGGCTGGATACTTTGGTAGATCCCCCTGTGCCCCAGTGGCAGATCGAAAGCGAAGCGCGGGCATCGCGCGAGGCGGCCCAGCGCGTAGCGGAATGGGACGAAGACAGGCGGCATTTCCTGCCGCAGCTCGAATCGATGCGCAATGGAGATGTCAAGCTGCTCCTCGGTCCGGCATACGCCTATCTCCGCATGTTCTTCGACATGGGTGACGACGTCCCCGCGCACGAACGCGTCGCGCAGTGGCTGGGGCCTGACATCGCCGATGCGGCCCACGCGGGGTTCGAGGCGTTCTTGGTGGCCGAGGCCGGGATGCCACCTGCCTGCGCCTTTTCCAAGGCGCATGCGGGCGGGACGCCACTGGACGAAGAATGGCTGTTGATTGTCGCGGCGGCCGAGCGGTTCCGACGAGATCGCGGCCATGACGACCTGTCCGACGATCGCCTGCTCGCCTGTCTGTTCGCGGTGCGGCTGAAACTGGTCGAAGATCACGTAGGTTTGGACGGTCTCACCACAAGCATCGAACAGGCGGTGCGGGCACGCGGACTGTGGCCGACCGCAATGCGGACACTCTACGAGCCACTGCTTGCGTCTGGCCGCACGCCCGTTGACGGCCTGCACGAATTGATGTCGAGCGAGCAGGATGCGGCGCTTGCCTCGGAACTGGCCGGCGAATGGCTCGCGAGCTTTCCGACATTGCCCGAACATATTGAAACGTTGCTGACCAATCATTTGCTACATGCCGTCGGCGGGCGACCTATCTTGCAGAGGCTTGCTCGCGAGCGGACAACAAGTGGCGAGCCCGCACGCGAGCAGCGATGGGATGCGTTGGGCCTTATCGTTGACTTCGAGCAGACGCGCGCGCGCATGGATACCGACAGCATTGGACCAGAAGTTTTCTGGGCATTGCGCGACCGCACATATTCCTCTTTCCGCAATGAGAAGAAGGCAGGACTAGACACCGCACAATGCGCTTGGGTCATTGCCGCGTTCCGGGGCGCATGGCCGAACGCTGGCTATTCGGTCGGCGGATTCGTGGGCGATCGGGAGCCGCGGCATGCTTCGGAATACCTAAGAGCCCTGATCCAAGGACTGGGTAACGGCATCGATCCGTCCGCGGCAAACGCATTGGAGGCATTGTGCGATGCGCCCGCAGACAGCTATTCCGCGCTGATCGCTGAGGTTGCGACGGAGCAGGCCCGGAAGCGGATGGAGGCGGCCTATACGCCGCCGACGCTGGAGGCAGTTGCGGCCGTGGTGCAAGACACGCCGCCAGCCTGCGCGGCAGACCTGCAGGCCTGCGTGCTCGACGCGATTGACACCGCTGCCAAGATGATCCGCAGCGACGATGTCGATTCCCGCCGCTTGTTCTTCGAAGGCGACACGCCGAAAAGCGAGGACGATTGCCGGAATGTCTTCGTCGGCCTGCTACGCCTGCAAGCGCCCGACATCACGTTCGTTCCCGAACTGCACGGTGCTGACGACAAGGAGATCGACATCGGCTGCACGTTGGGCGACCTGCTCGTGCCGATCGAGGTCAAGGGACAATGGCACAATGAACTGTGGACAGCGGCTGACGACCAACTCGACCGCCTCTATACCCCCGACTGGCGCGCGGACGACCTCGGCATTTACCTCGTCTTCTGGTTCGGGCGCGACGTTCCGAACAACAAGCGTTTGAAAAGTCCGGGTCAAGGACATTGCGCGCCGGACACGCCCGCCGCGCTGCGCGACCAGCTGATCGCCCGCAGCCGTGCCGCAGCGAGCGGGCGCGTTTCGGTTGTGGTGCTGGACCTGACGCGCGCCGAAGCGGATCGCTGAAGACATCGTGGGTTACAGCTCACCCGGCACACCAGCAGGTCAAAGCACCCCAGTTCCGTGGGGGTCTTTCTGCCAAAGATCGCTGCGACTGAGAAAACAGGCGTCATGGCCGCCTTGGTTCACGGCTTCACCAGAACCAGTTCGGTTGGATCAATTCCCTCGGCGATGAATAGCTCTGGGACATCATCTTCAAAGATCCCCTCCAGCAGCAATGCCGCCTTGGCTTGTGCGAAAGCAGTCGCAACAGAGAGGCCAAACCCAATGGCCGAGTAAAATTGCGCCGCAAACACCCGGGCGGCTTCATCGTCGACTGCGGTATTCATCCCAATCGCCGCCGGCACATGCGCCACCACGGCTTCGGCCTGGTCTCGTGAGTAACAGGTATTGAAGAAGACGAGTTGGATGTCGTCCGCCGCGGTCATCATCGTCTGCACGATGGCCTCTTTAGAGACCATCTTGGCGTTGCCCGAGCCATCTTGAAGCACAAGATCACCATCCTCGGAGCCGTGGCCACTGAAGTGGACCACCCTCGGCTTGAACTCGTTGAGTGCCTGAAGGATATCGAGCGGGCGCACCGCCCATCGCGACTCAAGCTTCACGGAATCCCGGTGCTCGGACTTACGGATCATCTCGCCGATTGCGCGAACCTCTTCATCCAACCGCAGCTGCTGCTGGTCCAACGGGTTAGCGGCAAGAAACAAGACCCCGATAGTCGCGGGAAGCGCCTGTAAGTCCTGGATGCTCCGAAGCGCGACACGATGGAGACGATCGTGCTCTGACAGCCGCCCATTGACCACAGATCGCGCACGGGCATCCGCTTGTTCTTGTTGCTTTCGCTCCCGACCTAGCTTCTGCGCTGCCTGTTTCTCCGCATTTGCCAGCTTTACTCTCGCATCCTGTAGCTGCTTGCTTGCTCGGGCGATCTTCCCATCAATGTCGGCGACCTTTCGGTCATAGGCAACTGCCTTACTATCGTGACTGTCAGCCTCCTTGAGCCTCGTCTTCACCGTTGAAGCTGAAGAAGTCCGATTCGCTGCCGCTCTCGCGTCGCTTCCCTTTTTCCGCTCTGAAGCCGCGCGCGACATCTCACGCGCCCTTTCAGTCTGAAGCTTATTCACGCTGTCCTGATGCCGGTCTACTTCCCGCCGATACTGATCCACGGACATTCAGCCCCCTTTTCGCTCAAACCTAAAACCCAATCAGCCCGCTCCAAGCCGCCAGTGGTACTGCACTGGTGCTCGCGGCCCGGCTGCTGCGATACCACCGCTTTAGCGTCGCTCGACGGACACATCCATTTTGTGTAGGACACGCTTTTCTGATCCCTCTCCGAGCACCACCTGCCATCGCAGGAACCCAGCCTCCTGATCTGCCTCAGCGGGTTGCAATCCGCTCACCACGATTACATGGCGGTGCGGGCTGGACCAGTCACCTTTGCTGAC
>JAFLDC010000001.1:0-3373 GCA_017302775.1 Sphingomonadales bacterium | reverse complement strand
GCGTCGTTCCATGCCGCACCAATGCACCCAGTGGCTCTCCACGGCGCTGAGGCACAAAAACCGAAGCCTCGTCTACTTCAATGCGAACACGCGGGATCATCAGCCCCGCCCAAACCGTGTTGGAAGCACATTCAAAGGAAGTGAACTGGTCGGAGGCGCTCAGCATCACGACCGTTGGCGCGCCCTCCCCAGGAACCACGAGCATAGCCCTCTCATGCTCGTGCCGCGGCAGCAGCAGTGTCAAAGGCTCAGCCTTGGACAAGGTGCCTGGAATGAATTCTTCCACGGAAAGCATTGCCTCTCTCCTAGCGTTGCAATGGCTGAATCAACATGTTCCATAAGAGCTCGGCCGCGCCTTCCTGAGACAGCTTCTGATTGCGCCCAGAAAAGTCCGCCATGCCCATGCTCGTCAGATACAGCATCTGATCGTCCGCCTCGACGGTCAGGCTCTCGTTCATGCTATTGGTCTGGCTCGCATGCCCGTGGACATACGCGATGCCGCCCAGGTATCCGCCGAGGTAGACAGTCCCGCGAGCAACATCTTTGCCGTCCTTGTAGATCGAGGCGAAGAAACGGTTGGCATCGACGCGGCGAAAATCAATGTCGTAACCCACATTCCTGACCGTCAATTCCTTTAACGAGTTCTCGAAGTAGCGCGCGATGAACTCGAACGTATCAGATTGAAAGCGATCTTTATCCAGCTGAGTAAACGACTTCGCCAAACGAAGGTTGCTTGAGCGAACTGCGGCATCCGAAGTCGAATTCGGTTTCTCAACTGCAGCTGAAGTCACGGGCGCGACAGCCGTCCGGGATGCTGGAGCAGTCCTCGACGAAGCTGCGGGAGACTTCGCCTGCTCCCAACGAACTGCCGCACGGCGAACTGCTTTGGCGACTTCCAGAAAGGCTTCGTCGATATTGGGCCATTGAGTGACGGGCTTTCCGTCGGGCGGGGTCGCATTGAGCTTCCCGAAGGGTGCCGGATGCCAGTCGCTCGGCCTCAGGATCACCGGAATGACGATTGCCTCACCGGATGCGTGGCGCTCCATTGCCCGCGCCATTTCGATGTTGTAGCAGTAGTGCGATGCGATGAAGTCCGGGCTCACGAGAAGCAGGATGATCTCGTCGCTATTGATGCGCTCATCAATAGCTTCGTCGATGTTCTCGCCCGCTCCGATCCGACGATCGTGCCAAGTCTCGATTACCCCTTGATGCTTAAGCATCGCCAGCTGCTTTTCGAGCTGGTCTCGTAGTGCTTCATCCGCGTGCGAGTAGGAAAAGAAGACGCTGGGCAAGGTGCTCTCCTTGGGATGGACTCAGGCGAAATCACATCATGGGGGCGCAGCGCCGCCACTTCCAGAGGGTGCGACCTTCCGCAACGCTGACCGGACCTCCAGCCCGTCCCTGGGAAAGACCCGCAGCGCATCGATATCAATGTCGTAGATCGCGATCCGCTCATCATTGATGGAAATTATGTAGCCCCGCGCTTCCCGTTTTTCTCCCCGCCAAAGCTCAGAACGGTGTTCAGGCGCCTTCGCAGCGATACGCTCTCCCATCTTCTTGGCCCGCTCTTTTCCCGAGGAGACCCCGACGCTCGCAGGAACAATCCCAACGACCAGCAGGGCAACCCCAAAGGCGGCGACCATGATCATTCCGAACAGGGATGCGAAGCTCGATGAGATCAGACTTTGGATCCAGCGCTTGCGTCTATTGAACCATGCTTTGAATGGGGGCTCCCTCTTTCCAGCCACTTGCGATACCAAGGTAGCGATGGTGACCGCGACGAAAATTGAGGTAGTTACACCTATGGGCGGCGCTAAAAGCAGATTGGCGCCCTGAGTAATGATCGCCCCATAGCCTAGGATGATTTTCGACTCAGCCGTTTGCGGCACGAGGTCAGGTTGCATCCCCATATCCGCCAGATAGGTGACATCGTCGACATGCCCGATCAGATGCAAGCAAAAGCCGAGTAGCGTAGCCGTGCCCAGCAACACCGGCAGCAGTGTCTCCAAGCCACTGATGGCGGGGGACGGCGTCTCTACGGGCGCAGCATCAATGGGCGGTCTGATTACTTCTTTCTTGGCCATGAGTGATTGAGCAGGCGTGTGGAGCTGAAGGCGGCTCCGGTCGTTTCAGTCCAATACACGGCAGTCGCACAGACTGAGACTGAGACATCTACTACGTAGATGACCCTCACACGCCCGTCCGCCCGACACCGCTGGAGAATATCCGAAATTGCGCTCCGGCTCGCCCACTAGCCTTGGCAGTGGCCAAAACCGTGAGCGCAATTTACGAGGCATCAACAGGCACCTTCAGCGTCAGTCGCGTCGCAGGCACGTGCCGGAACGCTCGATCCCGGCAAGTCAGCACGATCACCTGCATCCGCTGCGAGACTTCATTGATGATGTCGATCATCAGATCCAGCCTGGCGTCGTCCGAATAGACGAACGGATCGTCCAAAATCAAGGACACAGGCTGGCCTTGGGCCAACAAGAGGTCGGCGAACGCAATGCGCGTAAGCACTGCCAGTTGCTCCTGGGTGCCGCGCGACAAGTCTTCGCAACCCTCACTCACCCCCACGCGCTCCACCGCTTCCAGCTGCAGATCCTCCGAGAACTTCAGCTCGCAGCCAGGCAGCAGGCGTTCGATGTAGCCTTTGGCCCGCCTAGCCACCGGTCCCACGAACCTCGCGGAAGTTTCGTTTCGCGCCTCGTCGAGCGTGTCGCGTAGCAGTCTGATCGTCTCCGCTTCTCCGGTGACACGCTCCAGGGCCGCACGTGCGGCCTCCACCTCATCGCGGGCGGCCGCCTCACGCTCGGCCAAGCCCTTGCCGCCTTCGCTCTCGATCGTGCCGCCTAGCCGCGCTATCTCCCTTTCCAACTTCGCGCGCGTCTCGGACGCCGTCCGCTCCCGAGCGTCGAGGGTCTCGATTTTCCGATTGATGGCCGCTTGATCGTGCGCAATCGCGTTCTGCTTAGCGTCTTCCCAGCGAACCGCAGCTTCAGCCCGAGCAGCGCGGGCCTCAGCCAGCCCCGTGGTCAGAGTGGCGAACTCCTCCCTCCCCTCGATGTCTTGGATCTGCGCCGTAGCATGGGTGAGATCGCTCCGCAGTTCGGCCTCCCTCGTGGCCAGCGGCGAGTGCTCATCCTCGGCCTGACGCAGTGCCGCCATGGCGCTCTCCTGGGCGCCCTCAGCGCGAGCTACCGCATCATCGGCGGCATCCGCCGCTGCCCTCAAAGCGCCGATGTCCGGCGGCTCGCCATCGTCTGCGTCGTCATGCTGAGGCGCGCCCGCGATGAGCGCCTTCAAAGCATTTGCCCCAGCCGCCAGACTCAACCGGTCATCTGCGGGCGTAGCCGCATCAATGCGCGCCTGA